>QHVR01000494.1 GCA_003223595.1 Acidobacteriota bacterium | reverse complement strand
TCTTTCTGGATCGTGGCCCATTTGATCTCGCTTTCTTCCGTTGGCAGGGTTCTGCTGCCCTCCTCCGGAGAGACGCAGCCGGGCGGGACGTACCGGGAAACGTCGTAACGTTCCCAGTCCTTCAGGAGAAATGGGGTGGGCGGAACGTAGGCAAGGCGATAAATTGCGAAATCCCCCAAGAGACTCTTCTGTGCGTGGACGTAGTGCCAGAGGCCATCGCCTGCTGCCGCGACAAAGTCTTCTTCACGGCGACGTGGGTCGTCGTTACCGAGGATGATGAAGACGTCGGGATAGTGCACACCTAAGGTGTCGCGCGTTCTTGTGAAAGCTGGGACAAGATACTCGTGAACAAAATCTTCATGATGTCCGAAATGAATTGCCGACAGTGCTGAGCGAGGAAGCAAGTCTCCACCGAGGAACACAGCAGCGGGACGACACCTGACGATTGACGCGAGTAGTTTGTCGTATCGGTCGATCTTCCCGTGCAGGTCGGTAGCGAAAAAGCACCCCGGCAAAGACAAGTCCCTTCTTTTGTTTGGCTCCAAAATTTTATATCGGACCAGATCCCATGGAGAATCCCCCAGTGCTGTACAAGCTGACTAGCGAGGCCAGCTGCAGACGTCCCAACTGGCATTGCCAGATTAGTACCGAGAAACGCGCTTGTGTTAACCAATTGGGCCTTCATAGTCCGCGGCTCCGCTCCGCGTTCGACGAGATCCCTAGAGTGCGGCAATTCTCTCCAAATCTGGGTCCGATTTGGGTCCGGTACGCCGGGTCAAAGAACTCCTTAGAAGATCAAGAACAGGTGTCAGTACCGTTGAAATTCAATAAGTTGCACGCCATTGCTGCCCTGTCACGGCAGAGGCCGCGGGTTCGAGTCCCGTCGTCCCCGCCATTCTTTCCCGATCATTGAGTGGTGATTCCACTTCAGCCTGCCCCAGAATTCCACTTCACCTCGCCGTACGCTCCCAGATTCGAATTCCGGGGCGTTCAGGAAGTTCTACTGAATTGCTATCATTCTTGAAGGTCTTCGTGGGTCTAAAGGTAGTAAGAGCATTTGCAAGCCCGCGCACCGGATTGCGGCTATTGTAGGTGTAGCAGCAGCTTCGCTGAACTGGGTCCCAAGCACGGTCTTGCAGCATTCATCCATTGACAGCTGAAAAGGGGTTGGATATGCTTTGCCCTCACGCATCCTCCGCGTGTGTCTTTGGGGCGATAAGACATTGCAACGCGGGCCCTCCAATCAGGTCACCGAACTATTGGTCCGCTGGCGAAGCGGAGACAAGGCGGCGCTCGACTCGCTGCTGCCGCTGGTGTACACCGAACTGCGCCGCATTGCCAACCGCTATTTGCAAGGCGAGCGTTCCGACCACACGCTGCAAAGCACGGCCCTGGTGCACGAAGCCTACGTGCGCATGACCGAACAGGCTTTGCCACAGTGGCAGAATCGTGCTCATTTCTTCGCTGTGGCCGCGCAGCTCATGCGGCAGATTCTGGTCGATCACGCGCGTAGCCATCGCGCCTCCAAGCGCGGGGGCGACGTCTACAAGCTCGCTCTGGAAGACGCCGAGGAGCAGCCCAAGGTCCTGGACTTCGACATCGTCGCGCTGGACGATGCCCTGAAGAGCCTGGCGCTGATGGATGAGCAGCAGAGTCGAGTGGTGGAATTGAAGTTTTTCGGAGGGCTTTCCGTTGAAGATACCGCAGATGTCTTAGGGGTTTCAGCATCGACGGTCAAACGAGACTGGATAACTGCGCGCTATGAGACCGGAACGATGGCAAGAAGTGCGCGAAGTGCTGGACGCGGCTCTGGCCGTGCCTGCGGCCGAACGCTTAGTGTATCTCGACAAAATCTGCTCGTATGATTCCGAACTTCGCAGCGAGGTCGAATCTCTTTTGGAGTCGCACGAGAAGGCCGGCAGCATTTTCCTGAACAGTCCGGCAGTGGATTTGAAGAGCGCTCTCGGGGAACCGGGCCGGTCCACTTGGATTGGACGGCGAATCGGCGTCTACCAGATTGAGGCGGAAATCGGCCATGGAGGCATGGGCGAGGTCTACCGGGCAGTCCGCGCCGACGGACAGTATAAGAAGGAAGTCGCAATCAAGCTGGTGCGCGGCGGCTATGACACCACAGCCGTGCTGGAGCGGTTTGTTCACGAGCGCCAGATCCTGGCGTCACTTGATCACGCAAACATTGCTCGCTTATACGATGGCGGCACCACTCAAGAAGGGCTTCCTTTCCTGGTCATGGAGCTGATCGAGGGAACGCCCATCGATCAGTATTGCGAGGAACACGAGCTTGCCGTCAATGAACGACTGAAACTCTTTACCCAAATTTGTGCCGCCGTTCAGTTTGCGCATCAGAGGCTGGTCATTCATCGCGACATCAAGCCCAGCAACATTCTGGTGACGGCAGATGGGCTTCCGAAGCTGCTCGACTTTGGCATTGCCAAGATTCTGGATCCGGCTGCGAAGGCGGAGACCACGTTACTGCGTCCGATGACGCCCGAGTACGCGAGTCCCGAGCAGGTTCGCGGCGAAACGATTACGACTGCCAGCGATGTCTACTCACTGGGAGTCGTACTCTATCGATTGCTCACCGGGCACTCGCCATATCCAGAGAGTACTCGCACGCCAATGGAATTTGCGCGGGTGATCTGCGAGCTGGAACCGACGAAACCCAGTTCTGCTGTATGGCCCGCGACCGCTCGGGAAGTTGCAGCGCAGGAACAGGGAGGGGCACGCGCTAAAACATCCGCGCGCCAGCAGCGGCGGTTGAAGGGCGATCTCGACAACATTGTTCTGAAAGCGCTGCGCAAAGAACCGAGCCGCCGCTACGGCTCCGTGGAACAGCTTGTAGAAGATATCCGTCGGCACCTGCAGGAACTTCCGGTCACTGCGACTCCAGATTCCGTGTCTTATCGGGTGAACAAATTTGTCCGGCGACACTTGGTGGGAGTGGCGGCAGTTGCACTCATCCTGGTCGCAATTGCGGGTGGGATTATTGCCACGGCGCGCCAAGCACGCATCGCAGAGGCTAACCGCCGCCGCGCCGAAGCGCGATTTAAGGACGTGCGCAAGCTGGCCAATTCGCTGATCTTCGAGATCCACGACTCAATCGCCGATCTGGCGGGAGCCACGGCCGCACGCAAGCTGATTCTGCAGCGAGCCCTGGAGTATCTGGACAGCTTATCGACAGAATCGGGTACCGAACCGGATCTTATGCGGGAATTGGCGACCGCTTACGAACGCGTCGGCGCCCTGCAGGGTGATCCTCTGGATCCCAATCTCGGCGACGTCAAAGGAGCGGCGATCAGCCTGAAGAAGTCAGTGGAGTTGCGGGAATCCCTGGCCCGGCTGAATCCGAAGAACAACAAAGACCAGGTTGAGTTGGCGGTCGCCTATCTCGATATGTCGGATTTTCAGAGCGGGGTTGCGGGCGATATCGCTGCCGGACTCGACTATACCAACCTGGCGGTCGCCATTCTCGATCGCGCCGCCGCGGCAGACCCGAACAACTTTCGCGTGATTGCCCAGGATACGCGAGCTTACAGCGGCCTGGGATTTCTGCATGTCGGGAACGGCGCGACGGGCAGTATCGGAACGGTGAAGGAGGGGGTACAAGGCCTGCAAAGGGCACTGGAACTGGATCACCGTGCACTTCAGATCAACCCAAGCAGCTTTTCTGTTCGTGCCCAGGAAACGGTGATCATGCTGCTGCTGGGCGATGCCACGCTGAAACTGGGAGACCGTCGTGGCGCCCTGGAGTATTACCGTCGGAGCGCGGCTCTTTCCAATGCGGTTGATCCCAAGAGAACCCATGCCATCATCGCACTCAATATGGCGGTGACGGATACAAAAATTGCCGACATTTATCTGGCCGACGGCAGGATTGACGACGCGATCGCCGGATACCGCAAAAGTCGCGACTCCGCCTTGCGACAGGCTGCAGCCGACCCCAGCAACCAAACCGTGAAGCAGATCATTATCACAAGCTCCGGGCAACTCGGTCACGCGTTGGTGGAAGGGGGCCGAATCGATGATGGCTTGAAGCACCTGCGCGAAGCCTTGGAGAGAATCGGCACCGAGTCCTCGCTCACGCCGCTGTACAAGATATTTCAGAGCATCGCTCACGGGTGGGTGGGCGAAGCCTTTGAACGCAGAGGCAAAATTGCGGATGCCTTGGCGGAGTACCAGAGGGGAAAGGAAGCGATCACCTCCGCCCGCGCTGCAGGCGCCAATGACTTGCGAAGTCAGGTCTATTACTGCGCATCGACGGACCGGCTTGCGGAAGCACTGTTGAAGTCTGGGAACCCGACCGAAGCCAGGAAGCAGTACGAGGAATGCCGCGGAAGACTTGAGTCTCTGCAGGAAGCGAATCCGGATAACGAAGAGGTTTTGTATGCTCTGGCCGAGACCTATACCGGTGAAGGAGACGTTTCCGTGCAACTGGCAAAAGCAGCGAAGCAGCGCGCCCAGAGCAGCCCTGATTGGAACTCTGCCTCGGAGTGGTATCAGAAGAGCCTGAATATTTGGAGCAAAGTGCCAAATCCCGCCTGGATCAGTACCAGCATGATCGAAGTCCGGCTGCCTAAGGAAGTTTCACAAAAACTTGCCGAATGCACCTCGCAACGATTGACCAAACTAGCATTGGTCAATTAACTAAAGAGGGCGCGGGCCACAGAGAACATTGGCGATTCAGTAGCCCGCGCAGCCGAGCGAAGTACCCGGCTGCCCCAAAAAGCTGCTCACTGCTTCGGGCTGACCGAAGTCAACACAGTTGTGGCCGCTTGTTGCAGCAGGGGAGTCAAGACATCTTCGCCATCCGACTTCGCTTTTCCGGCAAGCGAGTTCTGCACGACCGGCGTCGACTGCCCGGTGGTGAACAGCTGATACTGAACCGTCACATCGTCCTTTGACTTGATCTGCCCGTTGAAGCCGGCGAGTTGGTTCATGGCCTTCTGCTGCGCAATTTGCGAGGCAGCCACTCCGGCGGCTTGTGCCGCGGCAGCGCCACCCATACCGTGAGCCATCGCACCCATAGGAGTCATGCTGGCGGCCATGCTGCCGACCTTCATGAACTTACCGAAACCGCCGGAACTGTGTTTCACGCTCACCGCCGAGAACATAATGTAGTCGCATTGTTTCTGCTGCGCTTCGGCCTGCAACTGCATGGCGACGTGAGAGTCCAGAGGAGCAATTTCGATCGCTGGGCCGCTCATGAGTGCGATCTCTGCGTTGCGTATGGGCGTGCTGTAATCGGCGCCGGCGTTGTTGCCTTGCCCCACCTGGGCTTCGGGAGGAGCCACTCCGATGCGGATTTTGCCCGCAGCCTTGGGCCCCAGAGGCGCAGGAGCCGCGGCGGCGCCCTGCGGCACTCCAGTTGGAGACATTCCGTTCGGAGGCATGCCTCCGCCCATCATATTGGCGTTCGACATTCCTCCTTTGTTGAGGGCGCCTGCAGCGGCCATTTGCGCCTGGGCAAGCGCCATCTGCTGCTGTTGGGTCGCGAGCATTGGCTGGAGGTTCATCCCCGGCGAAGGTGCCATTGCCTGATTGCCGGCCTTGCCCTGCGGCATCTGCGGCTTGGGACCGTACGATGGAGCCTGCGCAATTAACCCCTGGGCGATTGAGCCATTGTTCAACTCGGCAAAGGAAGCAACCTGGCGATATCCGGCGGGCACGTCGAACATCTCAGCGGGGAGTTGCTGTTTCGTGATTTCCGAAACGCGCACGCTGACAGTTGTGGTGCCGCCATCCGGAGTTGGCATCGCGATGTCTTCCTGCATCGGATATCCCGGCTTTCCGCTGCCGACGAAGCGCGAGATCACTTTGTCATGACAGCCAGTTCCGGGCTGCACTGGAGGCGCAATGGCCGAGCAGGAAGCCTGCTCCTTTGCAAGATCGGCAAACCACCCGTCAATCTCAAACGACTGGCGAACCTGCGTACAGGCTTCAGGCGAGGGTTCCTGAACGACTTTCGCTTTGAGATGGCGCGCCTGATAGCCGTAGATCACCTTGCGCTCGCCGGTATCCGTGATGGTGGTCGTGACGGTGATCTTGCCACCTTTGGCATCGGGGAGCCCCGACCTTGGCCGCGTTTTCGTCCTGCGGATCGTCGGTCAAGAGATAAGTCTGATTCGCCTCGTCCATGGTGACGGTGCGCCGCAGATCGCACTGCCGCAGCGTCACGGTGCTGCCGTTCGGCGACTGAGTGACGCTTCGTTCCCGCGCCCCTTTGATCGACGTTTCGGTTGTCGAGACCACGTATCCGCCGGACGAGATATTCTTCTTTAAATGCAGATCCTGCGCCTGGCTGGCAGAGGAAACGGCAAGCAATACGAGCACCGACGAGCGGCACAACAGCGAAAGGGTA
>QHVR01000493.1 GCA_003223595.1 Acidobacteriota bacterium | reverse complement strand
GATTTTCCTTCGCCGTTTTGTTCTGGAGCATTTCTGCCATGGCCCACGCGGCCGCAGGCTCGGTGTTTCAGTTTGCCCTCGCCCGACTGAGCCTGGGAATCGGAGAATCGGGCAGCTTTCCCGCTTCCATCAAAGCGGTCGCCGAGTGGTTTCCAAAGAAAGAACGTGCTCTCGCCACCGGCATTTTTAATTCAGGGACAAACGTCGGCGCGATCGTCACCCCTCTAATTGTCCCCTGGATCACGTTTCATTTCGGATGGCGCGCAGCATTCCTCGGCACGGGCGCATTGGGACTGCTTTGGATCGTCGCTTGGCTGAGTTTATACCGCAAGCCGGAGGAGAGTTCGCTCGTGTCGCCGGAGGAACTGGCCTACATTCAGAGTGATCGCGAGGAAGTTGCGCCCACCGTGCCCTGGCGGGTTCTGTTGAAGTTTCGCCAGACCTGGGCCGTTGGCCTGGGAAAGTTCTTTACCGACCCCATCTGGTCCGTCTACCTCTTCTGGATGCCTGACTTCCTCAGTCGCAATTTGAAGCTGGACCTGAGGGGCATGGCGCTTCCACTGTTCGTGATTTACAGCGGCGCCAGCGTGGGAAGCATTGCCGGAGGATGGCTTTCGTCCCGGCTTATTAAAGAAGGATGGAGCGTCAATGCCAGCCGCAAGCTTGCCATGCTGATCTGCGCTCTCGCAGTCACTCCCATCGTTCTCGCGGGTCACACTTCGAATCCTTGGACGGCCGTCCTGCTGGTGGCACTGGCCGCGGGCGCGCATCAAGGTTGGTCGGCGAACATTTATACTCTGACCTCCGATATGTTTCCCCGCAGCGCAGTCGCGTCGGTGGTGGGATTTGCCACTCTACTGGGCACGGTGAGCGGCATGTTGCTCTCCAAGATCGTGGGCTACATCCTGCAAAGCACCGGTTCGTACGTGCCCATCTTTGTGGTCGCGGGATCCGCGTATCTGGTGGCGTTGATTTTCGTACAAGCGCTGGCGCCGAAGTTGAAGCGGGCAGAAATTTGAGCCGCCACGACCCGCCGATGCAGAACGTTCGCAAACCAATCTCGAATCTGCGCTGGTGGATTGGCGCCCTGCTGTTCGCTTCCACCGTCATCAACTACATCGACCGGCAGACGCTCTCGCTGCTCGCTCCCTATCTCAAGCTTCAGTATCACTGGACCAATTCCGATTACGCGAACCTGGCCATTGCTTTTCGGGTGGCGTACTCCATCGGGCAAAGCGTGTTCGGACGCCTCATGGATCGCGTGGGCACGCGCCGTGGCCTGACCATTACCGTGATTTGCTATTCCATCATTTCAATGCTGACCTCGTTCGCGCGCGGCTTCTACAGCTTCGCCACTTTTCGGTTTTTGCTGGGCGCGGGAGAGTCAGCCAACTGGCCGGCCGCGACCAAGGCGGTCTCGGAATGGTTTCCCAAGCGCGAGCGGGCCTTGGCCACCGCGCTGTTCGATAGCGGATCGTCCATTGGCGGAGCGATTGCCCCGTTCCTCGTCCTGTGGATTTACTTCCGCTGGGGCTGGAGGCCTGCCGTTGCCGTTCCCGGCGCATTGGGATTTCTCTGGCTCATTGCCTGGCGCCTGTTGTACCACCCGCCTGAAGTGCATAGCCGCATCAGCCAGTCCGAACGCGAGATGATCGCCGCCGACAAGCATGAGGACGAGACTGCTCAGGGTCCCGGCGTGCGCCCCCGCTGGCGCGATCTGCTCAAGATTCCCCAGACCTGGGGAACCATCATCGCCAAAACTTTCACCGATCCTGTCTTCTTCTTTATTACCGAATGGTTCCCGATTTATCTGGTGGCAAAAGGAATTGAACTAAAGACGGGCCTCACCGCGGTTTGGATTCCATTCATCGCCGCCGATCTGGGCAGTTTCTTTGCCGGATGGCTCTCCGGCTATTTAGTCCGCCGTGGAATCTCCTTAGGCTGGGCCCGCAAGGTGCCCATCATCTATGGCGGATTCGGCATGACCTTGCTGATTCCCACCATCTTCACCACCAATGAATATGCCATCGCCACTCTATTCGCCTTTGTGACCTTCACCTATGCTGGTTTCACGATCATGGCGAACACCCTGCCTTCGGATCTGTTCCACAGTGAATCGGTCGCGTCGGTAAGCGGCCTCGGAGGCACCGGCACCGGCATCGGCACCATCATTGCTTTCAAGCTCATCGGATATGTATCCGACGCGCGTCAGGCCACCGGTACGCACGCCTTCGATCCCATTGTGATTCTCGCCGGGATCATTCCGTTTGTAGGCATGATCCTGACGCTACTGCTCATCCGCAACAACGAGGCCACTGAACGCGGCCTGGTGCGCCGAATCTGAGCTTTCGGTACACTCGTTGTTCATCTTGAGGAGAACGGTTTGAAGATTACCGATGCCAAAGTATTCGTCTCCTGCCCCGGACGGAACTTCATCACCTTGAAGATTTATACCGACGCAGGCATTTACGGCCTGGGCGATGCGACGTTGAACGGGCGCGAATTGGCCGTCGCCTCCTATTTGCAGGATCATCTCGTCCCTTGCATCCTCGGTCGCGATCCATTTCAGACGGAAGACTTGTGGCAGTACTTGTATCGCGGTGCCTACTGGCGTCGCGGCCCGGTGACCATGACCGCGATCGCGGCCATCGATATGGCCCTATGGGACATCAAGGGCAAAGCGCTGAACACTCCGGTTTACAACTTGCTCGGGGGCGTGAGCCGCACGGGCGTGATGGTCTATGGACACGCGAACGGTCGAGACATCGAAGAAACCTGCGACGAAGTTGCGAAATATAAAGAATTGGGATACCTCGCCGTGCGCGCGCAAACCGGCATCCCTGGCCTGCCTTCAACCTACGGAGTGGCCGCGGACAAGCTGTTCTATGAGCCCGCCGAAAAAGGCTTGCCTCCGGAGAATTCGTGGTCATCTGAAAAATATCTGATGCACGTCCCTAAATTGTTCGAGGCTCTGCGCCTGAAGTTTGGAGACGACCTGCATCTTCTCCATGACGTGCACCACCGGCTCACTCCCATCGAGGCAGCGCGTCTGGGAAAGAGTCTCGAGCCATACCATTTGTTTTGGCTCGAGGATCCAGTCGCCGCCGAGTTGCAGGAAGGATTCCGCCTGATCCGGAAGCACACGACCACGCCACTCGCCGTCGGCGAAGTGTTCAACGCGGTCTGGGATACGCACATTCTCATCACCGAGCAGTTGATCGATTATCTGCGAATGACGGTGGTCCACAGCGGAGGTCTGACGCACTTGAAGAAGATCGCAGCCCTGGCCGAGATTTACCACGTGCGCACCGGATCGCATGGCGCCACCGATCTTTCTCCCGTGGCTATGGCCGCGGCGCTGCACTTGGATATTTCAATCAATAATTTTGGAATTCAGGAATACATGCGGCACACTGCCGAGACCGATGACGTGTTCCCGCACTCTTATTCATTCAGCAAGGGCTACTTGCATCCGGGCGATTCCCCGGGACTCGGAGTCGATTACGACGAGAAACTCGCAGCGAAGTTTCCTTACGAGCGGGCTTATTTGCCCATCAATCGCAAACTCGATGGCACAATGTTCAACTGGTAATTCAAACGATCCAACG
>QHVR01000120.1 GCA_003223595.1 Acidobacteriota bacterium | reverse complement strand
CCACCTCATCTGGTTTGAAGTGGGGCGTGTCGAGTTGATGCGGCAAATGGGATTCTCGTATCGCGATATGGAGCGGGAGGACGGCCGCTTTATCGCTGTGGCGGAAGTTACATGCCGGTATCGTGCACCGGTGTTTTACGACGAAGAAATCATAGTCAGAACACGTTTGAAGACAGTGCGCGAATCCGTGGTTATTTTTTCTTACGAACTGAACCGCGCGCACGATGGAACATTGCTGGCGCAGGGCGAGACCACTCACATTGTCACGGATGCGAAAATGAAGGTGGCGCCGCTGCCTGACAAATACCTGACCGTTTTTCGTGCTGCAGTGAAGAAATGAACCGGGGACTCCTTTGAACGCACTACATATCAGCGGAAACGATCTGAGTCTGGAGGCGGTCCGCGAGGTCGCGGTGGAACGGCGCCCGGTGTTGCTCGCACCGGACGCTCGCGAATCAGTGAACCGGGCGCGGGCCGTCGTCGACGAGATCGTTGCCGGCAACAAGGTCGCTTACGCAATCACTACCGGCGTCGGGAAACTGAGCGAGGTCCGCATTGCCGGCGACCAGATTCGCGAACTGCAGGTGAACCTCGTACGCTCCCATGCGGTGGGTGTCGGCGATCCGCTTGCCGCACCTGAAACGCGAGCCATGATGCTTTTGCGCGCCAATTCACTGGCTAAAGGACATTCTGGCGTGCGCGCGGTCATTATCGACACGCTCTGCGAGATGCTCAACCGCGGCGTCACCCCGTTCGTACCATCCCAGGGCAGTGTCGGTGCGAGCGGAGACCTGGCGCCTCTCGCACACTTGGCCCTCGCTTTGATTGGCGAGGGTGAATGCTTCGATGACAAAGGCCAACGAGTTCCCAGTGCCGATGCTTTGAAGCGCGCGCAAATCAAAGCAGTCGTGCTTGAGTCCAAAGAGACGATTTCGCTGATCAATGGAACGCAGGGAATGCTTGCGGTCGGCACGTTGTCTCTGCTCGCGGCGGAAACGCTGGTGGACTCCGCCGATGTGATTGGCGGGTTGACCTGCGACGCGCTCAAGGGTACCGATGCGGCCTTTGACGAGCGTATCCATAAAGCCCGCCCTCACACCGGACAGATGAAGAGCGCCGCGAACCTGCGCCGCATGCTGGAAGGCAGCCAGATCCGCGAGTCGCACCGGGAATGCGGTCGCGTGCAAGACGCCTACTCGCTACGGTGCATCCCGCAGGTCCACGGAGCCGTACGCGATACCCTGGCACACTGCCGAAACGTTTTCGAGATCGAGGCCAACTCCGCCGTCGACAATCCGCTGGTATTCATCACCGGCAATTCCGAAGGAGATGTAATCTCTGGCGGAAATTTCCACGGCGAACCGCTGGCATTCGCCTTGGACTTCCTCGCCATTGCTTTATGCGCGCTGGCCGGAATCAGCGAACGCAGGATCGAGCGACTGGTCAATCCGGCGCTCAGCGAAGGCTTGCCACCGTTCCTTGCGCCCGGGGCTGGCCTGAACTCCGGTTTCATGATGCCGCAGGTAACCGCCGCCGCCCTGGTGAGCGAGAATAAAGTTCTGGCGCATCCCGCTTCGGTGGATTCGATCACCACCTCCGGGAATAAGGAAGATTACGTTTCGATGGGAATGACGGCGGCCATCAAACTCAGACGTATCGTTGAAAACGCGCGCAACGTCCTCGCCATCGAAGCCATGGCAGTGGCGCAGGCGCTGGACTTCCTAGCTCCACTGAAGACTTCGAAGCGAGGCCAGACTGCGCATGCCGCGATCCGTTCTGTTTCTGCAGCGATGGATAAGGATCGAGTGATGTATCCGGATTTCGTGCGCCTCTCGCAACTGCTGGCCAGTGGCAAAATTGCTGAGGTACTACGATAGCCGAACGCCCTCAAGGATCTGAGCATGAAGACCCAAACCGAGTATCTGAAATTTCATACCAAGACGCATCGCGCTTACGTCCATATCACGCCGCAAATCGAGCAGATTGTGTCCAAGAGTGGCGTTCGCGAAGGCATGGTTCTGGTTTCTGCCATGCACATCACCGCCGGAATTTATGTGAACGACAACGAGAGCGGATTGATCGAAGATATCGATCAATGGCTGGAGCATCTCGCTCCCTTCAAAAAGGATTACAAGCACCATGAAACCGGCGAGGACAACGGCGACTCGCATCTGAAGGCGCTGCTCATCCACCACGAAGTAATCGTACCCATCACGGCAGGCAAACTCGATCTGGGAACGTGGCAGCGAGTCTTTTACGCTGAATTCGACGGGCAGCGCGACAAGCGCGTCATCGTGAAAGTGATGGGAGAGTAGGGCAATGGCCGAAGAACTCACAGAACTCCAAGAGCACGCTGAGCACGCCAAGGAAAATCCCGAACTCGCGCCAGTTTCGCTCACCATGGCCATTGTGGCTGTGCTGGTCGCGGTGGCGACGCTGCTGGGCCACCGCGCGCATACGGAAGAAGTCGTCCTGCAAGCTCTGGCATCGGACCGCTGGGCCTATTATCAATCGCAAAATATTCGCCGCCACGTTGACGAGCTGTTTTTGGATTTAAGCTCGGTACAAACCACGACAAACGCGGCTGCATTAGCCAAGTTGCGCGACAAGTATTCCCAGGAAGCAACGCGCTACAGGGATAATCGGGACGAAACCGAGGCCGAAGCGCGCAAGCTCGAGGCGGAAGTCGCGACCGAGCGGAACCGGGCGGACCGGTTTGATCTCTCGGAAGTGTTTCTCGAAATCGGACTCGTGATTACATCCATCACCTTGCTGACAGGCCGCAAGGTCTACTGGGGCATGGGCGCAGCCTTCGCAGCCGTTGGTGTGGTGCTGGCCTGTACCGCGTGGTTGATTCACTGAGCAGGCGTTAGGGTTCCTGAATGGCAAATATTAAAGTCCCATACCTGGATTTGAAAGCGCAGTACCACAGCATCAAGGCTGAAATCGACGAGGCGATCGCTCGCGTGCTCGACAGCTGCCAATTTGTGCTTGGGCCCGAGGTAGCGCAGTTCGAAAAAGAATTTGCCGCGTACTGCGGCACAAGCGAATGTATTGCGCTGAATTCGGGAACCAGCGCTTTGCACCTGGCGCTACTCGCGGCCGGCGTAGGGCCCGGCGATGAGGTCATTACGGTTCCTTTCACCTTTGTGGCGAGTGTTGCCACCATTCTCTACGCAGGCGCCAAGCCAGTTCTTGTCGACATCGAACCGCGCACTTTCAACATGAATCCCGCTGCGCTCGACGCGGCGATCTCGCCTCGCACAAAGGCAATCGTCCCGGTTCATCTTTATGGACATCCCGCGGACATGGATTCGATCCGGGAAGTGGCACGGAAACACAAGCTGGTCGTGATTGAAGACGCCGCTCAGGCGCACGGAGCGAAATATGAGGGCCGTTCCGTGGGAAGCATCGGCGATATCGCCTGCTTCAGCTTTTACCCGGCCAAAAATCTCGGAGCCTACGGGGAAGGTGGCGCGGTCACCACCAGCAACTCGGAATACGCGCGCGCTATCCGCATGCTGCGCGATTGGGGGCAGGACCGCAAATATCATCACTGCTTGCACGGATACAACTACCGCATGGAAGGTTTTCAGGGCGCGATTCTGCGCGTCAAGCTGCGCCATCTCGAAAGCTGGACTGAAACTCGGCGTGCCATTGTGAAGACATATAACGAGCACCTGGCAGGCGCTGATATCGTTCGGCCTGCCGAGATGCCGTGGGCGCGGCACGTTTATCATCTCTACACGCTTCGGGCAGACAATCGGAATGCACTCCAGGCCGCCCTGCTGAACGCGGGAATTCAAACAGGAATTCACTACTCCACCCCAGTTCATCTGCAACCCGCGTATGCAAATCTTGGGTACGGACCGAATTCTTTGCCCGAATCTGAAAAAGCTGCCCGAGAAGTACTCTCCCTGCCACTCTATCCAGAGTTGACGGAATCTCAAATTCAGACCGTAACGGATACATTGACGGCACTGCGTTGCGTTTCTTGAAAACTCCTCGTCTCGGCGTATGTGCCGCTTAAGCGGAGTAAAGCGGCTAAGAAAGCTACTGGAGCGGTCTCCACCTATTTCTTGAGCGGCTCGCTGAGCGATCGACCGTACAGCTTGCGGACGTCGTTCCTTGGCAGTCATGGCTTTTCCGTCTTCGTCTGCAATTGCTGCCGTAAGCTTTCCAGCTCCTTTTGCATATTCGTAGCTGCAAATGCCTCGATGAGAACTCGCGTCATATAGGTGAGCGTGTGTGCGATCTTCGGGTCCATTTTTTTTGCCCGCAGATCGACCATGACAGGACAAGCACGTTCGTGTCACATCTTCGGGAGTTTTTGGTGCGTTGATAATGACCGGCTCGGTATCGACGTCGTGCCCGTACTTTCGTCGCAACTGAGGGTCGACTCATGTCAGGCAGCACTACATCGCTGACGATGAGAGCGATAGGTCCCTTGTATTGCTCGGCCACGTCGATGGCTTGATTTCCGCGACCGGCTTGCAGGACGTTGTAGCCGTTCGCGGTGAGACACTCGCACGTCACTTGCCTCAAAGATTCTTCGTCTTCCAACAGGAGAATTGTTTCTGTGCCTCGTGGATACTCGCGTCGCTCTTCCAGGCCGGTAACCAGTGGCGGAGCTTTTTCATCTACCCGCGAGCCATATTTGGGAAAGGGTTGGGCGCATTCTCGACGCCATCGGCGTGTACCGAAACCCTCTACGTTTATGGGCTGATGGGATTGACGGGAAAGGTGGCCACTCCGAAACTGTATTCGGCGGCAAGTTCAATTACCTGTTTCTCAATCCACTCATAAGTATGCCTCAGTCCTTCTTCCAAGGATATCTGCGGTTCCCAGCGCAATACCTCCCTGATGCGGGTGTTATCTGAATTGCGACCGCGTACTCCTTGAGGACCAGGAACGTACTTTTTGATCGCCCTCATGCCGGCGATGTTTGCGATAATGTCGACCAGTTCATTGATGGACACCATTCGATCTTGGCCCAGATTCAGAGGCTCACAATAATCAGACCTCATTAGCTTCTGCAACCCAGAAACGCAATCATCGATGTAGCAGAAAGACCGCGTTTGCTCGCCGTCACCCCAAATCTCAATTTCATGCAGTCCTTCGAGTCTTGCAGCCGCAATCTTGCGACATAATGCGGCCGGCGCTTTTTCTCGTCCTCCCATCCAAGTTCCGAATGGGCCAAAGATGTTATGAAATCTGACAATCCGAGTGGCAATCCCGTAATCTTGCCCATAGTGAATACAGAGGCGTTCACTGATGAGCTTTTCCCATCCGTATGCATCCTGAGGCGCCGCGGGATAGGCATGTTCCTCCTTCAGAGGAACGCAATTAGTCGCCGTTTGTCTGTACTCCGGGTAAATGCACGCAGATGATGTGTACAAGTATCGTTTGATGCCGTTCTGTCTCGCCGCCTCGATGCAATTGAGGTTGATTAGAGAGTTGTTATGCAAGATTTGCGCGTGGTTAGCGGAGATGAAGCCCATTCCCCCCATGTCCGCGGCTAATGCATACACTTCGTCGACTCCTGCTGTTGAGCACAGGCAATCCTCCCACTTCCTCAGATCACGAATCTCAAATTCGTGGGCATCGCTAGCACCAAACTCAGGGTGCTTCAGGTCGACTCCTCTTACCCAATAGCCTTGGGCGCGAAGAGAAGAAACAAGATGATGGCCGATAAAGCCGCCCGCGCCGGTGACCAAAACCCGAGCCGTATTACCCACTTTTCCCCCCTGAGACTTCCTAATGAATTCCACAGCATCTCTCTAAATCGCTTTGATCCCTACTTTGCCCACAGGTGAAAAACTTCGATATCTTCACGAGCTTATAGCTTCGACTCAGGCCGGTTCACTACTGAAACCGGCGCCGGCATCGCATCTACTGTCAGTTTGCTCAATTGCGGAGATTAGTTCCCGAACAAGAACATCTTTCGAGAATCGGCGGCTCAGTTGCGAAGGACGCGGCAAAACATCTGCGGTCCTCTCCTTAGCTCGGAAAATGTTTGCCACCACCCTCGGGACATCACCGTGGGTAGCCATGTAAGCTCCAGAAATCGCTTCGGTGGTGATGTCCTGCACATGACTCTGCCCGGGACCGATGTACAAAAATGGAATTCCCAAAGCGAGGACATTGTAAATCTTACAGGGGTGGACGATACCCACATACGGATCTCCCATTACCACCACATGTAGATCAGCAGCGGAAAGGGACGCCGACAGTGTTTCGAACGGCTGATATGGAAGGCAAAGCACGTGGCGCAACCCATGATGTTGCGCACGTTCTTGCACTTTTCTGAATTCGCTGCCACCACCGACAAAGCAGAAGGCGATCCCGTCGTCTGTGAGCCGCTCTGCGGCATCGAGCAGAGTGTCTACTGGATGACATGGGCTGTGATTGCCCGAGTACATAACCACAAACTTATTCGAAAGCCCATGAAGTTTGCGGAACTCTTCTCTTCCTACAGAGTCAAAGGCCACGTGATCATCGTGGGCCCAAGGTGGCACAACCAGAATTTTCCCTGCCTCGATCCCTTTCGCCTCGATACGATCTTTCATGAACCGGTCGAGCGCCACGATGACAGCCGCTCGTTTCAAGCTATACAGCAACATGCGGGAGAGGACGCGCGCAGAAAGCGATGTTTCCGCTAACCATCCGGCAGCAATCGCCTCATCTGGATTGAGATCCATAGACCAGAACACGAGGTTGTTAGCCTTGCTGGGCACGGCTAAGCTGGCAAGGAAAGAGATCAGAGGCGGAGACGTCATCGCCAGGAAGACATCGAAGTGCGGCAGCAAGCACAAACGAAAAGCGCAGCTTGCCATGAAGGTGCCGAAGTCCATTGCACGCCGCCATTTCGTAGCTTTGCCGAATCCAGTCGATCCGATCCGTATGACGTTGACATCGTTCCAACGTTCTCGTTTGGCGAACCGAGTACGCGGATTGTCATACCCTCGGGAACTGCATACTACCGTGACGTCGTGTCCAGCCTGCGTCAGGCGCATTGCCAGGTCCGCAGCGTGCTGAGCGGTTGAGACAACGTCCGGATAGAAGGCCTGGTTAAGAAGCAATATCTTCATTTAATAGCGACACTTGGTACCAGAATTTCCAGCACCTGCAATGACTCTCAATTGCTCGCATGCGATGGCCTTGTTGGCGAATAGGGCTATGCAACCATGAATGATTCGTATGCACTTTCAGCCTCGCTGTAGCTCTGCAAAAGCTGCTCGATTCTCACTGAGATTAGCGTTTTCCTCCTTGTACAGTAGGAACCCACCAATTGATAGCACGTCCATCCGAGTTCGCAGGAAACAATCGATTGCCTGGGCCGGCGTTTGGACAATAGGCTCGTTCTCATTAAAAGATGTGTTCAGTAAAACTGGCACTCCTGTTAGTTCCCCGAACTTATGGATCAGCTTCCAATACCGCGGATTCACGTCTCGCTCTACGGTTTGAAGCCTGCCGGTCCCATCGCCGTGCGTGACGGCCGGAATCGTCTCGCGGTGCTCTGGTTTGATCTTGTAGGCCATCACCATGAAGGGCGATGGATATCCCGTCTCGAAATACTCGCCTACCCGTTCTGCCAAAATCGACGGGCAGAACGGCCGGAATGGCTCCCGATACTTAATGCGGCTGTTAAGAATCTCTTTCATATCCTTACGGCGCGGGTCCGCAAGGATGCTTCTGTTCCCCAACGCGCGTGGCCCAAACTCCATCCGACCCTGGAACCAACCTACAATCTTGCCTTGGGCAATTGCCTCCGCGCTCCGATGGATCAAATCATCCTCACTGACTTTGCGGTAGCTGCATCCCGCGCCCTCCAGGTCGTGAAGAATCTCGCGGTCCCTGTACTCAGAACCGTAATAGACGTGCCGCATTTCAAAGCACCGCGGAAGATTGAGCTCCTGATGCTGTACATATAACGCTGCGCCAATCGACGTACCAGCGTCGTGTGCCGCCGGCTGCACGTAGACATCCCGGAAGTTCGTACGCTCGAAGATCATGCCGTTGGCCACGCAATTCAACGCAACACCGCCCGCCAGGCAAACCCCAGTCTTCCCGCTCTGCTGCTGGACAAAATTCAAGAGTGCGAAATAGTTTTCCTCCAACACCAACTGGACAGAGGCCGCCAGGTCCATATCCTTCTGCCGAATCTCCGCACGTGGGCTGCGAGGAGTTCCGAATTCCTCGACCATCTTCTCCGAGAATATCGAGCCCAGAACCGGCTCCCCGCCATACCAAGTCATCTCCACGCCTTTGCTGTGATGAGTGAAGTAGGCGAGATTCAAGCGGCACTGATCTCGATCGGTTCTGACGAGGCGTCGTACTTGCTCCGCAAAACGAGGCTCCCCATACGCGGAGAGGCCCATCATCTTGTACTCGTCTCCGAACTTGGGGAAGCCCAGGAATTGAGTGAATGCAGTATAAAAAATGCCCAATGAATGCGGGAACGAGACGGAACCTCGCACATCGATGTGGTTCGCGTTCCCGACGCCCCACATTATGCTGCTGAAGTCACCGAAGCCGTCGATAGAGATGACGGCAGCCTCTTCGAAGGGCGATGCGAAAAATGCACTGGCCAGGTGGGCCCGGTGATGTTCCACAAAGTTTATCGATCGCGACTTCCCTGGCACAATCCCTTCTGAGGCGAGCAAGTCGCCTACCTGTGCGATCCGCATGCTGTTTAGAGCGCGAGAGCTAAATTTCAACCAACGATGCGGCCGCAATGCCGCCAGCAATAGTTTGTGTTTGAGGTGAGCCCTGGGATTACGTGAAATCGCGATGTAGTCTGGTTGTTCTCCTTCGAGACATGCCTTCGCTGCGCGCACGGGCAGTCCCGCCCAGTGCTTGGTTCGATTGAGCCTCTCCTCCTCTAGCGCGACCACCAGCTGTCCATCGCGCAGCAACGCCGCGGACGAATCGCCGTGGAACGCGTTAAGCCCCAGAATGTTCATCCCGCTTCCATCTCCGCGTCAAGGTACTGTCCGAAACACAACCGCTGCCGCGATGTCACCTGATACACCTATCGCCGATGTACGAACCAAAAGAACTCGCTACTCGCGCGATCCGTAGCTTACCTGCAGGTTGTAAATGGAATTCCTGTCAATCGCGTTTCGCTGTGGTGCTCGCTGAGCATTTTATCTCGTACATTTTTGCTTTAATGTGGAAAAAGTGGGTCGATTGCAGTGCGCAGTAAATCAAGCCGGGCACTCCATCTAAAAAACCAAACCGTAATATGTATTTGTACAAAAAGAAAAGAATCGGCGAACCGGGAAGCCCAAAAAAGCGTTTCTTAAGCCATCTTCGGCGCTGCGCTTGATTTCCAAACAACGCCGGTCGCAATTCGTCAGGCTGCCGCGCCGCCTGCGAAAAGACCCTCGCTTCCCAATTCGAATATTCATTATGTTTCGTCAGGTATCGATTAAGAGACTCAATATTGTGGTGTGGGAGAGGATGCTTCAGCTTTCCCACACGACCCTCTACGACTACATGCTCATGCACCTCGATGTCACTCATTGAGTGATCCTGATCTCGCAAGCGGCATTCGAAATGACCTTTGCCCCGCCGAAAAAGAGACACCTTCCAGAAACCGTGTGCCCCAAACCGAAGATCTCTCCCCAGAAAATTGATTCGGAGGAAAACGCGATATCCGGTGAAATTGGGATTTCGAATGGCGTTTCCAATCTCGTCAACCAACGCCGGAGTCAAAATCTCATCAGCATCTAACAGGAGGACCCAATCGTTTTCGAACGGAAGTGAATCCAGCGCCCATTGCCTCTTCTTGGGCCAGCCGCCGTGGTAGTGAAACTGCACGACTTCCGCGCCTAAACAACGAGCTACGTCGACGGTTGAATCCGTGCTCTGCGAATCGACCACATAGATCTGGGAAAACCGGCGAGCCGCTTCCAGACAACGCGTCAGATGGCGCGCCTCATTGCGCGTCGGGATAACGACACTGACAGGAATGGAATGGGACTTCGCACCGTTTTTGAGTACTGTCCCAGAATCTGACGTCTTCTGCATCTTTGGCTTTTTTGAGTAGGACCGAGGACCAACGTGGCAAAATGTAAAAACTAACCCCGTGCGACTAGCAAACGCTGCGCACATTATAGGCTACGTGAGAAGCTATTGTGCGTCCGCCGACGCGGCTTTACAATCACCCTACAAATTTATGCCTCATATTCTTCCTCTCCGCCCTTGGCTCCTGGGCAAGTTGGTTTTGTTTGCCTCTTTTGGCGCTCTTCAGTCCCTTGCACAGAATGCCGCGGAGTCCCCGCAGGCAAATGAGTTGCAGAACGCTGCAGCCCAAAAGAACGCAACGAGCGGACGGCCCTCCATGCCCGTTCAATCTGGGCCGAAAACCGATGATGCCAATAGCATCGCAATGGGCTCATCTCCACTGCTTCTTGGCCCTGGAGATGAACTCGAGATCACCGTCTACGGTGCGCCCGATCTATCTGGTCACACCCGTATCAGCGATACGGGGAACGTCTCGGTGCCGCTCATTGGCTATGTTCGCGTAGCTGGCCTCAGCACCAGCGAGGCAGAGGCTGCCATCGAGGCGCAGTTGCGGCAAAACAAAATCGTCAACGATCCGCAGGTCTCGATCTATGCGAAGGACTTCACCAGCAGCGGAATCTCTGTAACGGGCGAGGTCGCAAAGCCGGGGTTTTACTCCGCCGTGGGGCCACATCGGTTGTTTGATGTGTTGCAATTGGCAGGCGGCACTACCGATAAAGCTTCCAATAAGGTCACGATCAGCCATCGCGAGCAAGCAGATGTGACGACGGTATCGATCTCGAAAAATCCAGCTGAAATAGGTGCAAGCAACTTGGACCTGCAACCCGGCGATACCGTGCTTGTTCCCAGAGCGGGCATTGTTTATGTGCTGGGTGAGATCACCCGACCGGGCGGGTATGTTCTCAATTCCAGTGGAGGCATTACGGTGTTGCAGGTTGTCGCTGCCGCTGGAGGGCCAACTCACATCGCGGCGTTTGGGAAAACGACGCTCCTCCATCGCACTCCGACCGGACTTCAGGAACAGAAGGTAGACTTGAAGAAGCTACTCCGCGGTAAGGTCCCCGACATTCCTGTGCAAGCCGACGATATCCTCTTCATACCGACCAGCGGATTCAAGAGCGCAGTGAACGCCAGTACACTGGTTGCCGCCGCCGGCACGGCCGCCCTCTACCATGTTCCGTTCTAATTGACCGCCAGCCCTTCAATTTCAGCAGTGAGCCTGATCACGCCAGGCCCCGCAGGCTTGCGGGTCGGCTCTGTTGCTTTCGCATCCAACTGCCGAGCGTGACCAGGGCCCAGACTCGCGACCATGCGGGGCCATTCGGTTCCGCTTCAAATGAAGCGCGCACGAGGTTGATCCCGGACGGGTCCAGAAGAGCGGTAGATTGTAAAAAGCGCAGATTCTCATTCATCAGCTCGCGAAGAGGACCTCGGAGCCAGCTTCCGAGCGGTAAAGTAAAGCCGCGCTTGCGCTGCCTGAGCTGTTTCCTAGTGTAGAGGTCAGCACAAATCTGTCGCAGCAAGTACTTGAGCGGTGCCCCCCTTGGCAGCAACTGGCTGCCCGGAAGACTGAAAGCCCATTCCGACAAATCGCGATCGAGGAAAGGGACGCGAATCTCAAGGGAATTTGCCATGCCGAAAACATCGCTATCGCGGAGCAGGACATTTTGCAGGTAAAAGGATGCGTCTAATCGCCCCACAGACGATAGATGGTCAGCTTGCAAGTAGGAATCTTCATACCGCAAGTCCCGGAGTTGCAAGTCCTCAGACAACCCGAGCTCTTGAGAGGTTATGCCCAACGAACGCAGACTGGAGTCCGACAAAAGGCGACGATAATGGAAGTAGATCCCGATCAATCCGGGATCGGCCGCGATCATCTCCGCAGCTTTGTGCCTCGCAACTTTGCTGAAAAACGTGGTCCCCACAGCGCAGAAAGCCATACGCATTGACATGGGTAACGGATTGAGGAAAGACATTGCGTCATAGGTGCGTGGAACCCGGCGAAAAAGGTTATAGCCGCCAAAGATCTCGTCACCGCCCAGGCCGGACAGTGCCACCACAATCCCTTGTTCGCGCGTGGCTCGCGCGACCACGTAGGTGTTGAACCCGTCCATTGACGGCTGATCAATGCGCTCCAACGCGTCCGTCATCCAGCGCAGCGCCGTACTGTCACTGACCTGGCACTTGTTGAAGATGACCCCGAAGCGCTCTGCAGTCGCCTGCGCAGCCCCAGACTCGTCCTCGCCAGGCCGATCGGGAAATGAAACGGTGAACGCTTCGATCGAGTGACCCTCTTCCCTGTTCCGGGCGAGCCCCACAATCGCCGTGGAATCCAGACCGCCGCTCAAGAACACGCCTATGCGAACATCGCTCAGCAGATGGCGTTTCACTGCCCGCTGCAATAGCACTCGGCCTTCTTCCACGATCTCCGACAAAGGTTGCACTTCCGCGGAGCGCCGCAACCGGGGAAATTGCCAGTATCTCCCTCCAGCAGTGACGTTCCCGGCCGGATCGAACTCTTTCCACGAACCCCGCGGCAATGCGAACACATTCGCAATGATGGTGAGCGGTTCCTGCACTCCTCCGTATGCCAGGTAGCCCGCCAGCGCGCGCCGGTCCACCTCGGCAGCGATCAATCCGCAATGCGTCAGAGCCTGAACTTCCGAGGCGCACGCAATCCAGCCTTCGCCTGTTGCGTAGTACAAAGGCTTGATTCCGAAGTGATCGCGCGCCATTAGCAGTCGTGAACACCGCGCATCCCAGAGCGCGAATGCGAACATCCCACGCAGTCGATCGAGACAGTCGAGTCCCCATTGCTCATAGGCCCTGAGTAGAACTTCCGTGTCGCTGTGCCCGCGGAAGCAGTAGCCTGCACTTTGCAGCATTGCTTTAAGTTCTGGAGCGTTGTAGATTTCCCCGTTGTAAACCAGCACATCGCCCGTGTTCTCGTTGCGCATGGGCTGGTGGCCGAGGGCAGAAATATCCTGGATGGCAAGACGGCGACTTCCCAAGCCGAGCATGGCACCGCCCGTCGGAATCAGAACTGAGCCAGTGTCGTCAGGTCCGCGATGCGCCTGGGCATCGAGCATGCCGCGCAACGACGTTTCGATCTGATCCGAGGGCAGATCGCCCAGCAGTGCTGCAATACCACACATTCGACTATGAATTCGCTCTCTGCTTGCGAGTAACCTGGGACTTGGCCACGCCATAACAGCTTACCGAGTCTGCCATCTGCGTGGACGAACTTGCTTGTCTGGGGAAAGTCAATTTGCTGATTCTAGCTGAGAAGCCGGAAAGTGACATACATACCGCTGTGCTGAAGCATGGTTGTGTAAAGGATGACGGACTTTGGCGAGCCCAGCTTATAATGCTTTCAATTCCTTCAACACATGGCCGCTTCCGGAGTTATTTCCAACTCGCGCAAAACACTTGCGCTCGTCACCTCAGGTTTGGGCACGGCCTATGGTGGAATCGGAGTGGTCGCGCAGTCTATTCGTTCCGCGCTAGAGCCTTACTGCAGGGTAGTGGTGTGGCAACATCCACCTTTTTGGCCGCGTCCTCTGCGCATTGCCAAAATCGCGGGCCACGTCTTGCTTGGATCGCAGGATCCCCCCGACTTGGTGATTTACGATCACGTGCATCTCGCGGTTCTGCATGCGATGGTGCCGAAATTCCGAAACGTCCCGTATGCTGTTTTCATTCATGGAGTTGAAGTCTGGCAAGCATTGGGCGGCCGCCGCCGAGAGGCTCTTCTTGGGGCCTCCGTAATCGTAGCGAATTCCGCCACTACTGTCGCCGCCACCCGCAGGGCAAACCCTTGGCTGCCGGATGTTGAGGTCACGTGGCTTGGGATTCGCGCAGCCTCCGGCCAGGTGGATCCCGGAAAGCTGCCTCCAAATACACTGATTGTCGGCCGCATGAGCAGCCCCGAACGGTATAAGGGGCATGATGCTGTGATGGATGCGTGGCCCTTGATTCGCGCCGCCATCCCGCAAGCGCAGCTGACCATCATCGGCACCGGCTCCGATGAGCCCCGCCTGCGCCGTCGCGTCCAACAGGAACACCTTGCAGGCGTCCGCTTCCTCGGCCGCGTCAGCGATGAAGAACGTGACCGCGCCTACTGCTCCTCCCGCCTCCTGTTCTATCCCTCGGAGCAGGAAGGCTTCGGATTAGCCGGCATCGAAGCCGCCAGCTTCGGTGTCCCCTTCATGGGATTAGCCGGCACAGTGACAGCGGAATTGTTCCCTGCTGGCAATGGAGTAGTGCTCGCCAAGGACCTTACGCCCCACAGCATCGCCGAAGCCGCCATTCCGGTACTCACCGATTCGCGGCTGGCCTCGATGTTGGGCGATGCCGCTCGGAAAAGAATCCACCACACATTTCTGGAAGAACACTTCGCCGCGCGCTTTCGCGCCGCGTTGGGAAAAGTGCTGCAAATCGATTTCCCTCAGGAAG
>QHVR01000492.1 GCA_003223595.1 Acidobacteriota bacterium | reverse complement strand
TGGGCCGAGCCCACCACTGGGCTGATGAATCAGACAGAGCGCTTCGAGGCGGCGCGGCGCCAAGCCCTCGAGGATTTAGAAAAAAAACATGCCTTCGAAAGAGGCTAAGCGGTCATGCCGCTCTCGCTGCCCGCATCGCTCCGGCGATGACCGCGCCGAGATTTACGATGCACATCGCGCCAATGATCCCCAGCGAGATCACGCAATAAATGCACCACACCCCAAGAACATTCTTCTCGATCGTCGCCAGATACAGCGAGAATGCCAGTCCCGCGAGGGTAAAAACAAGCAACACTCGATAGGCTCGAAACCACGCCAGCGCAGCCATCACCAAGTATCCGATAATCCCCGCAGTCGCCACCGGAAGCGCGCCCAACCCAGGCACCGTTTTCAATGCCGGAACCGCCCCGCCCACCAGCGCATACTTGCTGTGATTCACCACGCCGCAATCCCAGTGCTCGTTGATGCTGCACGGCGAATCGCCATATTCGCGGTAATGTTCCCGCAACGCCAGTGCGGACACCACCATCCCCAACACCGCCAGGATCAATAGAACGTATTTCATATTCCCCCGACTCCGCGCGCGGTTAAGCTCTTGGGACCCGCGCCCCCGCGGCATCTTTCATTAAATCAGAAACCTGCCAGTCGCCCCCGTGATACCAGTTCACGATCTTGCCGTCGGGCCCAATCACTGCCGTGCTCAGATTGTGCGTAATGAGCCCACCTTCCGGCGTGACCGTTAGCGCGAAAAAATCAGCGATTCTCGGCAGATCCGCCGCTCGCGGCACGGCAAATTCCCAGCGTTTGAACAACGCCGCATCCTGCGTATGCGCCACCGAGAATCCATACTTGCGCAGCACCTTGGGCGTGTCGTGCTCCGGATCGAAGCTGATGCTCAACAGATGCATCGCCCCATCCTCTCCCATCTGCTTATAAATCTCGTCGAAGTTGCGGCTCATCCGCGGACAGAAATCCTGGAACGGACACCGCGTATAGATGAACGTAACCAGCAGCACCTTGCCCCGGTACTGCTTTAACGAGACGCGTTTCCCATCCTGATTCGTCAAAGAGAAGTCTGGAACCTCTTCTCCGGACTGCGGGATATGCATCGCACCGGGCCCCTGCGCGGGACGCGATTTCTCATGCCCAGTCACTTTCACGTTTTCCAGCCAGTAGTCGGGCCCGGCATCGCGATTGTTCGCATCCGGCTCGACCACCACCACCTCGGCGGAAATCGAGTCCCCCGGCGCAACCTGCCGCAGCATCGACGCAGGCTTGAATTTGTAACTCATCACCATCGGTTCCATGAAACCCTGGATCAGGTCGCCATCAATAGTCGCGGACTCAGACTTCGAGTCAACGGAAACGATGCGCCCGGTAAACGGATACCGCTTGGCGTTGGCTGGGGCATTCGTGCGATGGCAGGCAGAACTCGAAAGAGCCGCCACACACACGATGCCAACGATAAGAGTGCGCGATAAGACTTGAATTTGAGGATTCACCTGCTACCAATTTAACAAACGCCGCCATGACCCGCCGAACTACGATCCTGCCGGTTGTTCGCCGCTCGCACTTTGTGCCATCCTACGCGCTCCGGAATCCTACTGGGAGAAAGTTCCATGTCATGTAATCCTGAAGTGTTGCAGCATGTTCCCCTGTTTGCCTCGTTGAACGACGACGAAACCGCCGTCCTCGCCGGCCAGGTGGAAGTGAGAACGTTTCATCCCCGCCAGCGCATCTACAAGATGGGTGATTCCACCGGACGCGCTTACGTCGTGGTTTCCGGCCGCGTTCGCGTCACCACCGTCGATCAGGAGCATCAGGAGGTCGTGGTCGACGAGCCCACGCATGGCGAGTTCTTCGGTTTCGCCTCCATGCTCGAGCAGACTCCGCACCAGACCGATGCCGTCGCCGTCGACGAGGCCGTCTGCGTCGAAGTGGACCGCGAAGACATCTCCATTCTCCTCCAGCGCAAGCCCCTGGCCGGCATGGAAATGCTTCGCGTACTGGGACGCCAGTTCCACGCCGCGCAACAGCTCGTGCGCCTGCGAGCCATGCGCCACCCCAACGAAATCATCGATCGCGAAGCCACCTTCGGCCAGCGCATCGCCGATGCCGTGGCTGGATTCGGCGGCTCGTGGACCTTCATTCTGTCCTTCTTGATGGGTCTCGTCGTCTACATAAGTGCTTCGATTCTGCTGGGCAAAAGAGCATGGGATCCTTACCCGTTCATTTTGCTGAATCTCTTTTTGTCCATGCTCGCAGCCCTTCAGGCGCCCGTGATCATGATGAGCCAGAACCGCCAGGACACCAAAGATCGCCTCCGCAGCGAGCTAGATTACGACGTGAACCGCCGTGCCGAGTCCGAAATTCAAGGCCTGGCCCGCAAGCTGAACCTGCTGGGAGAAAAGATGGGCGACGTAGAAGAGTTACTGCGCGAGAAGCTGGCCCGGGAGTGAGATTCGAATCCAGCCCCGGGCGCCCTCAGCGAAGTTTACGAGGCAAACGCCGAGAAGCTGTGCATCAGACTATTTCCGGAGTGTGATGACCTTCCTCTCCTCTGATCGTCCAAGAGATGTATTCCGGAAAGGCCCCCACTATGCTCTTCACCGTAAACACCCTCCGAACACATATGCTCCGAGGTTGGACAATTCTCACACTGACTGTTTGTCTGTTGGCCGTGCCCCTGTTGGCCGTGCCCCTGTTGGCTGCGCCCCTGTCCAACGACGACCGCGAACACCTCCTGGTGCATTTCGAAATGACCACGCAAATGGTGGCCGAGCTGGTGCAGGGCTTATCGCCAGCGCAGCTGGAGTACAAGGCTTCGCCCGATCGCTGGAGCATTCGCGAAGTTGTTTCCCATCTGGCCGTCGCCGAACCGGACTATTGGCGTGACCTCCAGAAAGCGCTTAGGGCCGCGCCGGATATGAACACTAAGAAATCCGCCGCCACCGACGCCGAAATCCTTTGGTACGGCATCGATCGCGTAGTGCATACCAAGACCGGCGGTGGGCACGAAAAAGTCGAAACCTA
Organism: Acidobacteriota bacterium; assembly: GCA_003223595.1. Classification (GTDB taxonomy): domain Bacteria; phylum Acidobacteriota; class Terriglobia; order Terriglobales; family Acidobacteriaceae; genus Sulfotelmatobacter. Next base: position 4,603 of record QHVR01000492.1, on the reverse strand, counting down.
CAAGGACTTGGGTACGGCACTCGGGAAGTTTCAGGCGCTGCGCGCCACCATGATCGAGTACATCAAGACCACCAGCGATGACATGCGGGCCCACAGTTTCGGAGATCGACAGTTGATCGATTGCTGGCAGTGGATGCTGGAGATCTCCACACACGCCGAGCGCCACATACAGCAGATTCGCGAGATCAAGAACGACCCGAATTTCCCGAGAAAGTGAATCGCGTCGAAGGCTGGGCACTCCGCTCTGCAAAAAGATGAGCGCTGGATGGCCGTTATCGAAGGTTCCCCAAAATTTCGCAGTAACGGGAGGAAGACGCGACTTTTCCTGGGGAAGCCCGCTGTAACTTTTTTCGGAACTACACGTCTTAAAGGGCCCGCGCGGGATAACGCAGGTCACAACCGTTTGACTTGGCGTGCTGCCTGATGGCGATGACGTGATGACCCGTCATATCCGGCCGCGCCGCCATACTAGTAGTGAAATCGATACTTAAGTTCTAGGAATGCCTCCCGTGGACTATTCCAGTGAAAGCCGCCGAAGGTGACGCTGTTGTCGATCAGGTAGCGGCGATTGGCAACATTGAGCGCGGACACTGATGCCGAGAATCGCTCACCGAAATCCTTGCCTAATGTCAGATCGAAGCTCGTATGCCCGGGCAGATAATCCCCTGGATAAGGCTCTCCCGGAAAAGCATTAATGAATCCTGATCCGTAGTAGACATTGGTGGAAAGATAGGCCCGTAACGGCAGCGTGACGTCAGCCCCCACATTCAGAGTATTCCGCTGATCGTGATCGAGCGGCCCCCAGTCCAGAGACGAGAAATCCGTGAGCCCTCCACTGATGACTCCTCCTGCCCATGCCACCTGGTTCGAGTACGCGACGTGAATCAGCGCCCGGTGCGCCAGCCGCGGAGAACGCAAGGTAAGTTCCCATCCCCGAATGTGCGCCCGCTCAATCGTCAGCGGGAAGAACAAGTTCGATTCGCCGATGTTGTTGTGATCGAAAAAATTCCGCGCATTCGTTTGGAATGTATCCGCATCGATCACCCAACCCCGCCACGGAATATTCACCCCGAATTGCGACTCTTCATCCCGCTCCCCGTACAGCGACGTGAATGCCAGGTTGTTGTTATTGGCAAACTGCAGCAGCGGCCCCGAAGCAGTCAACAGCGGCGGCGGCTGGTAGTAATGCCCGTACGACGCCCGCAACGTCCATTTCAGCTTCGGAACGTTGAGCGCCACTCCAAACCGCGGACTCACCGAATTCTCCATCACGCCGCCGGAGAAGTGCGTCGGCCTCGCTCCCGCAGACAGCGTCAGCCACGTCGCCGGCTTGAACTTGTCATCGATGAAAAACGACGTCATGCTCCCCGTGGGATTCTCTGCCACCAGGAACGCGTTCCCGCTCCCATCGTTGAACGTCGCCCCCAACAACTCGCTGTTCTGCTGATAGAAGCTGTACAACCCAAGCTGCAGATCGTTTCTCCTGACATTTGCGCTGAAACTCACTTGCCCGCCGGCATACTTCGAGCTGCGGTGATCCGTCGTGGCCACCGGATCGCTTACTGAGCTGTCGTAGTTCGCCCGGTTGTAGTGATAGAACGGCGACACCGTCATCAGGGTCTTCGAATTGAACGTATGCACCCAGGAAACATTCGCCACCGCATCCGCCTCGTGATCCCCATCCCGCAGATTCAGGCTCGGATACTGCCCCGTCAGCACCCCGTTCACTAACCCATTTTCGATGTCGTAAGGAAATGGGTCATAAGGAATCTGGTAATAATCGCGGCGGAATGAAGTCACCAGTCGAAACTGGTCGGACGGGTCGGCATTGAAAATCAAAGTCCCAAATCCCCCATACCCGTTCGCCGCATCGTGTACCATCTCCGGCACCGGCGTCTCGATGCCCAGGTTGCTGCGGTTGCCATTCACGCTGGCATAGTAGGCAAACCGCGCAGTGTGGCTGCCGAAGCTGAACTGATCATTCGTCTGATAAAAGTTGCCCGCGCTCAACACCAGCTCTGCTTCCCGATTGCGCTCGAACCCGGTACGCGGCACCACGTTAAACACTCCATAGGTCCGGTCGCCAGACTCCGCTCCATATCCACCGCGGCTCACCTCCAGGTAGTCAATGTCCTTGGGATCGAACTGCGGCCCGATATTCGACGCGATGTTCGTATTCGGAACCGGCACTCCATCCACCAACCAGCTGGTCTGATGTCCCCCACGAACATGCAGCTGGTCGTGCACCATATACGCCCCCGGAACGTAATCCGTGATCATGGCCATGCTGTTCGTCCGCGCCGCCCCCGGAGTTCGCGAAATCTCCTCGCGATCGACTACCGTCGTCGGAGTATGCGAATCCGTCAGCACCCCTTCCGGGCTAGCCGTCACATTCACCGTCTCCTTGGTCCCGGCCACGTTCAGCGCAAAATGCAGCACTGGCTGCGAGCCCGATGCCACCAGAACATCCTGTTGCGTCTGCTCAAATCCTGTGCCCGAGACGCTGACCGCGTACTCCCCCAGGGGCACCGCGTTGAAAACGAACTCTCCGTTCGCGTCAGAGTTCATCGTCGCCGCCCAATCGGAGGTCTGCGCTTTGATCATCACCATGGCATTCGCCACGGGACGATGCTGTGGATCGTGAATGATGCCGCGAACCGAACCCACCACCGCCGCCCATCCCGCCAGGCCGACCCCCAACACATACGTGTACAGCGCAATGCGAACGCAGCGCATACCATCTCCCATGCGGCAGAAAAGCAGACCAAACCGCCTGCTTGCGCCGCTGATAGTTTTTCAATTGCAAACGAACGAGAGACGTACTAGGCAGGAGGAGCGCGCGTTGACCGCGCTGACGAGACGCCGATTGCAAGAGAATGAGAGCGAGCCTCGGTCCGCTTGAGCGCCGATCGCTGCTGCTCCCGGATGACGCGCCACGGTTCCGGATGCGCCCACTGCGAGACTGCCACGGCGCGACGGCAGTCGCGCGAACATCCCGGGGCATGAATTGCCGCTTGTTCCGGATCGATCAGCGCATAACTGTGACAACGATGCTGCGCCGAGCGCCGGCAGCACAGATGACTAGGCGCACCCGAGGCCTGCAGTGCCGGAGGAACAAGAGTTCCGGCAGCCACCAACAGCAGCAAAAACCGCGCGATCACGCGCTGCATATTTTTCCAGTGCAAAATTCACCGGGGACAGAAGAAGGCACCACAAAGAATCCAACCGACAAGCCCGGCCCCTAATCCCCAACCCCTGAGCCCTGATTTTATCGATATCCAGAACCCAATCCAGTCAGCATAGATGAGAGAGGCCGGGTGGACAAGATTGCGGTCACAACCCATACACTCGGGAGAAACGACTTGTCCTTAGAACTGTCGTCCGGATTACTTCACAAGCACGTAACTTCCTCCATCCGTAAACGCAATCAGCAGGTTCATCAGCACAAAAATCAAATCGTAGTGCCAGCCCGATGATTTCTCCCCCCAAAAGCCGGTGTGCCACACAAACATCTTCTTCTGGATCGCGCCCAGCATGATGAGGATCAATCCGAACGCGGCAATCTGAGTCAGCACGCCAGCCGCAACTCCTAAACCTCCTGCCACCTCGGCCATTCCCAGAAACACCGTAAACCCTTTCGACATCCCGATGCTCTTCGACCGCCCCTCGGGATCTTTCAGGTGGCTGTACCCGCTACTCACAAACACGACTCCGACCATGAGTCGAAGCAGTAGGATTCCTATATCAGTGAAGCGGGACAACACAGGGAACATGCATCCTCCTGGGTCAACTCAGGATTCAGGCTTTGCCTTTAATCTTGGCCCACCACCAGCGCACGCCCACAAAAAGAAATCGCCAGTCTTTGAAAAACTCGGGCGGCTTGCCCTCAAACGCATGCCCCACGAATTGCAGAACCCATCCCGCCACGAACAGCCCCAAAGCCCAGGCCCACAGCCTGTGATAACGGAATCCGATCAGAAACACTGCAATTGAAATGATAATCGTCGGGATCCCCAACGTGTGGCACAGCCGGTTGACCGGGTGCTGGTGGCTTCGCGAATAACGCGCAACCCACTCCTGGCTGGTAAGTCCGCCTAACATCGTGCTGAAAATCATACACCGGTTCTCAGCCCGACTTCATGCTGTGCCTTGCCCCGCCGGAACCTGCTCCCATTGCCACTCGCCAAATTGCTGCCGCAGTTTGCTCTTCAGCAGCTTCCCCGTTGATGTATGCGGCAGTTCATCCACAAAGACGAACGCATTGGGCAGTTGCCACTTCGCAAATCGCGTCGCCAGGAAAGCGCATAACTCGGCCTCTTTCACCTGCCGGCCTTGTTTCAGTACGACGACTGCAAGCGGCCGTTCCACCCACTTCGGATGCGCTACCGCAATGACCGCAGCCTCCTTCACCGCCTCGTGAGCCACAATTGCATTCTCCAGATCCACCGAACTGATCCACTCTCCTCCGGATTTGATCAAATCCTTCACCCGGTCAGTGATCTTCACATACCCTTCCGCATCGATCGTCACCACGTCCCCGGTACGGAACCAGCCATCCTTCGTCCAGCGATCGCTCTGATCGAGTTTGAAATAGCTGCTCGCC
>QHVR01000212.1 GCA_003223595.1 Acidobacteriota bacterium | reverse complement strand
GCCGAACGGTCCGGGCTTGGTGAGTGCCGTCAATTCCAGCATCTCAGGGGAATCTGAGGATCCCAGTTCTAAGATCGCATGACCGTTCGAAGCGGGGAAAGGCGCAGGTTTGTCGCACACCATTTGCACCAGCGGCGCGCCTACAATGAACTCCCATCCTGGGCGCTGCGTGAAGGGCTGGTCAAGAAACACAGCCGTGGTTGCGCCATCGCCGACCAGTGCGGCCAGAGCAGCATAGTTAGCCTCGCTGGGTTCTTCGAATCCACTCAACGGCGAGACCTCACGAACGAATCTCCTTGCGTTCGCGGAGCCTTCCGCGAATTGCGACTGCCGCGTCGTGAGCGCCTGCCAGATTACATTGTCGAGCGGATGCATGTTTATTGTTTGATTTGAATCCCGTGCATAGGACACATTAATTCTGAGTGAGGAGCGACGCTATCCGATTCTTGCGAGCAAATTGAAACGCGCAGGAACAGAGCTTGGAGGATTCACTCTTTAAGATCGACGTGCTGCACGTTTTCAATGGGATGTCCCAGAAAACGTTGCCCGAGTTGCTGAAACTTCTCTGTGGAGTCCGTGGCAAAAAACTTCATGCGGGGAACGCTACGACGCTCCGTTCCGTTCGACAAAGAAGAGGGAACCAGTTGCTGGAAGCGCGTTGCGACCGCGCGCGCAGTGGACTCCGCCGAGTCTACGATGCTGACGTGAACCGGAGTTACACGCTGCAGGAGCGGCTTGAGCAAGGGATAGTGAGTGCAGCCGAGCACCATGGTGTCCGCGTCGTGAAATCCATCGGCGAATGCCTCGGCCAGGTAAATGCGGGCGACCTCTTGCGTGACCGGATGCTCGACCCATCCTTCCTCCACCAGCGGCACCAGCAAGGGACACGCTTTCTCGCGCGCCTCTAGGCCGCGCGCGTCGAGCGCCTTGCGGTAGGCATGACTGCTAACCGTGGCATGAGTTCCGATGACGACGACTTTCCGGTTCCTGCTGGCGATGGCGGCGGCATCGGCGCCCGGCTCCACTACGCCAACCACGGGAACGTGAGCGGCCACGGTGATCCGATCCAACGCCAAGGCAGTCGCGGTATTGCAGGCGATCACCAGAGTCTGCGCGCCATGAGATTCCAGGAAGTGTGCTGCCTCTACCGCGGCGCGGGCGGCTGTTTCTACGGATTTAGAGCCGCAGGGAAGGCGCGCGGTGTCGCCAAAATGGGCGTAATCGGCTTCGGGGATGAGTTCATATAAAGCTTTAAGGACCGTCAGGCCGCCAAAGCCGGAGTCGAAAACCCCAATCGTGGGACGTCTGGTGCTCATTTCTGATTCGATACCCGATGATAGCAGCGCTACCAGGATGAAGCCGTAATGAGAGATGTTCCGTCGTGATCAGGAGCGGGTGGACTTGCCCGACAGAGACATCGAGGAAACGCCTTGTGCGCGCTGACAACACGGTCCGGGAGGAATGGCGGCGCCGTGCGGACAAGTTCGAGGGTGCCCGAGGAAGGTACAGATCTTATCCGTCGCTTCGGGCGAGAGAATATGCTCAAACTTGCATGCCTGCTGCTCGATCTCGCTTTCGCTGTCCATGGCGAGACTGTCGGTGAACAGGCGTTCCGCCAGGCGATGGCGCCGAATAATGCTGGCGGCACGCTCGCGGCCGCGCGGCGTGAGTTCGACAACGATGCTGCCATCGCCGACCGAGGCTGAGATAGGTTTGAGAGCATCATGGCAGGGATTCACAAACGGTTTGTGATCGTGCGGATGCGGCGGATGCGGCGCCCCAACCACCAGATCCAACTGAATCATCTTTTCGATTGCCATGCTCACCGGCAGGGCGCCGTGGACTTCCATCCGTTCGACTTCCGCGATTTCGCCATGCTCGGCCAGAACCCACAGTTCTTCCAACACCTCGTCCAGTTGCTCTTCGTCCGCGAGCGAGAAGGTTTCCTGAGAGGCGACTTTTCCATGATGCAGTTCGATGCGGCGGTCGGCCAAGCGCGCGACGACCGGGTCGTGCGTGACCATCACAATGGTGCGTCCCTGCTGGTGAAACTCGCGCAACAGGCGGAGCACGATTTCTTCATTCTGCGCATCCAGATTTCCCGTAGGTTCATCCGCCAGGATGATTCGCGGATCGTTGATCAGCGCGCGGGCAATGCACACCCGCTGCTGCTCGCCGCCAGAAAGCTGCGAAGGCAGATGGTGCGCGCGATCTCCCAAGCCGACTCGCGCAAGAGCCTCCACCGCTTCCTTTTCGTCGGTCATGCTGTGAAAGTATTGCGCGAGCATTACGTTCTCGACCGCGGTGAGAAAGGGAATGAGATGAAACTGCTGGAAGATAAAACCAATCTTCTCGGCGCGCACGCGGTTTAATTCAGAAGCGGAAATTCCGGCGACGTTTTCTCCATCGAGCCAGATTTCTCCGGAGGTCGGCTGATCCAGGCATCCGATCAGATTGACGAGAGTTGACTTCCCGGAACCCGATGGCCCCATGATCGAGAGCCACTCACCAGCCGCGACATGGAGAGAGATATGGTCGAGCGCGTGAATGGCGGCATTATCTTTTCCTGTGCCATTGCCCGCTTCTTTGGCGGGGTAGAGCTTGGTCACGTCCTTGATCTGAATCATCTCACTCCCCCCTCAAGATCACGGCCGGTTGCACGCGCCGCAAGAGCGAAATGGGCACGATCGCTGATAACAGTGTCACGGCGATGCTGCCAACCAGAACGATGGGCAGTACGCTGAACCGCGGGTACACCGTAGCATGAAAATTAGCACGCCCAATCCAGGCCGCGATGCCGATTCCTACCAGGAATCCCAAAATTGCTCCGGTGGCACCCAAAGCGGCCGCTTCCATGGCAAAGAACCCGTTGAGCAGGCGTCCGGAGGCGCCCAGAGCTTTCATGATCGCGAAGTCGCGGCGGCGATCGAAGACCCATCCCATTAAGGTAGAGAGCACGCAAAGGGCGGCCGTGAGAATGATCAGCGCTGAAGCGGCGAGCAGGGTAGCACGAGTTTTTCCCAGGACGCGAGCCTCGCCCTCCATGATTTGCCGAACAGGACGAACGTCCGCTGTAGGAATCGCCTGGCTCAATTGCGTCATCATGGCGGTGACTTCCTCCGGCGAACCGCCGGCTGCCACTTCGACAGTCGAGGGTTGAATCCCGGTCCACTTTACGAATTCGGGTAAGGAGATGTAGATGCGGCTATCCTCGGCTGCTCCGGTCTGAACTGTGCCTGCGGGACTCACCTGCAGAGTCTTTCCTTGA
>QHVR01000119.1 GCA_003223595.1 Acidobacteriota bacterium | reverse complement strand
TTCATCCCGAAGCCGCAGCAATTCCTGCCGTAGGTGCTCCATATCCTTCTGCAACTGCTTCCTTTGCTGGGCGCTCCGCTGCCGAAGTTCTTTTTGCTCTGGGCAAAGTTCGCTTCGTAGCTCCCGGGCAGCCTTGCGGGAATTCTCGGCTGCCAGTTGCATTTGCGGCCGCAGTTTTGCAATCTCATTCTGCAACTCGGTCATCTCCAGAGCGCGTTGCGCGTGAAACAGAGGCTCATCATTGAAACTCTCTTCTTCAATGAGGTCCCCGGACTCTTTCCTCGGCGGCAACGAAAGGGTCAGGTTCTGTTCTTTTCTGTCGCGCATGACCACAACCGGAACGGAATTTCCACGCCGCCCTCGCACCGCATGGGTGAAGTCGCTCGTGTCGTGGATGGCTTCATCGTTGACTTTGATCACGACATCCCCGGCACGAAAGCCCGACTTTTCCGCGCGGCTGCCTTTTTCCACCGCGCGCACCAGTACTCCGTTTCCATTCTTCACTCCAAAGAACTCGCCCAGTTGCGGCGTGATGTTCTCGACCATCAACCCGCTACGCGCGGAAGAGGTAGCCATCACCATGTTGATGGCCGGAATGTCGATATCGGGAATGTGGATCTCGGGCATGTTCACGTGCAAGTCACCCGCCTTCGGACCCATCATGGAATACTCTTTATGCTTGTCGGCCAGTTGGACCTTCACGGTCATGGGCTGGCCCTCACGGCTCACGCCCAGGCTTACCAGGCGCCCCGGCGGCGTCTCGTGGATCATGCGGCGCAACTGGGCCCCGCTTTCGATCGCAGTGCCATTCATGGTCAGGATAACGTCGTGCTCTTTCAAGCCAGCCTTCCCGGCGGGCGCGTCCTGATCCACCATGGTGACCTCTACGCCTTTTTCTTCCTTCAACTTTAAGGCGCTTAATCGCTCGGTGGTGATATCTGCGATATCCACCCCGAGATACGAACTCGTGCCGCTGTCTTCGCTGGAAAATACCCAGGTTTCGCCCCCGGGCTTCTCCACCGACGAGTTCTGGTCTGCGTAAGATAATCCGAGTAGCAGCGGGAACAGAGCAATGATTGTCACAGCGCGTCTGCGCATGGTGTGACTCCTCAGGTTTTTGTTGGGCGCCTCTCGCGCGCTCACTTTCCTTTTACCGGCCGGCTCGCTTGATGCAGATGTCGCCCGTCGAGGTATGCACCTTGACCATGGGCCCGCCGCCATTCAGTTTTCCTTCGCCGATCAGGGTCTTCGGACCCCACTGATCGCCTTCACTGCTGACGTGAATGTCTGCGAAGTCGGACGTAATCCGGTGCCCATTCCCCATATCCACCGTGGCCCGCAGATTTAACGCGACATCCGGTGCGATATACAGGGTAATGTCACCCGCACCGGTCTCTAATTCGGAGTCATGGCGCTCTCCTCCGGTGTTCACCAGCTTGACCGTAATCCCGCCCGCGCCGGTCTGGGCGATCGCGGAAGGAACTCCATAAAGTTCAATTCCTCCCCCACCCGTCTCGGCATTGACATGTCCGTTCGCAGACGTCAAACGAATGCTGCCGCCGCCCGTCTCAATGTCCGCGGAACCCCCGACATCCTTCAGCTCCACGCTGCCCCCACCGGTCGACACCTTCAGCTTCCCGTTGCACTGGCGAACTTCCACACTGCCCCCGCCCGTTTCCACAGTCGCGCCCTGAGCGCCGGATTCAATGAGGACGCCTCCTCCGCCGGTTTCGGCAATCACCTTGCCATTTGCGTGTCGAACCTGGATCGAGCCACCGCCCGCGTGCAGCGACAGATCGCCGTTCACCGTGCCAACATCGATTCCGCCACCGCCTGTCTCAGCGCTGACTCCTGCACCAATATCATCGAAACGAATGCTGCCGCCGCCGCTCTCAGCTTCCACGCGACCTCCAACCCCGGTCGCTTCCACATTGCCGCCTTCGGTTTCTAGCTTTACCAGAGCCATTTCACGGGGAACAGTTACATTGAATTCGCCTGAGAAATGCCGCGGACGATGTCCTCCTTGCCAGTCCCCCACGATCCAGGCTGTATCTCCCTTCACGTAGGCCGTTACTTTGTACTGCTCAAACTGGTGGCGTGCATCCTGCTCCGAGGAAGAATTGCCATAACGCGTATGAACGACATAATTGATGCCTTGCTGTTGCGATCCGTGCACCACCACCGAGCCCATATCCACTTTGACCCTCAGGTTCTTAGCCGCCGCAAGCGAGCCTGTGATCTGTTGACCCCAGGATCCCCCTTCACGGGAAACTTTCGCCTCCTGCGCCATGGCCAGTGGCGCAATCAGGGCCAGAACACTGGCCAACCTAACGAAATGTAGCGCGCGTTTCAAATGAATCACCTCGTTTCTGCTCCGTACTGCCTGCGTAAGGACAGCCCCTTGGGCCGTCCCGCGAAGCGCAGCGAGCGCCTCGCCTGAACTCCTAATCAATCTCCGGCAACTGCGCCAGCATCGTGCGTGCCTGAGACTTGATGTAAGTGCTCTGATCCTTTGCCGCCAGAGCCATCAAGACGCCGCGCACGCTGCCGTCGGCCTTCACCGGCTCGATCAGCCGTAAGGCTTCAATGCGTACTCCGGAATTATCGTCATTCACCAGCGCTCGTAAAACGGCATCTCGCACATTGGTGTCGCTCTTCACGTAATTGCCCAACGCATCCAGAGACTTCAGCCGCACTCCCGGATTGGTATCGTTCTGCAGCGCGTAGATGAGCGCGTCTCGCACCTGCAGGTCGCTGGATCGCTTGGCCAGCAAGTCTACGGAATCGACGCGTACGCCCGAGTTGTAGTTGTTGCGGGCCGCATAGAGCAGCAGTTGCTGAATTTGTTGATCGTTGAGCGATCCCTGTTTTTCCTGGGTGGCGAGGGTGTTGTACTTGATGGTGACCTGATCGGTTCCGGGAATGGGAGTGATGGAATCAATACCAGCGATGGCTGCCGCGCTCGCTGCAGTAGTACCCGTGTTGGTAACGATTGGGAGCGGTTCAGTCTTTCCACCGCGGCCGTAAATCTCGTACGTCGTGCCGATGCCGCCGGCAAAACCCAGTATCAGAATCGCAGAAGCGAGAGCGGGAGAAAATCGTACCTGACGCAGCCAGTTCGCGGGATCAAAGGCAAGGCGCGTCCAGACGCTGCCTTGTTGTGTCGTTTCGAGCGCCTCTTGCAGGTGCATACGCGAGGACGTCAGCAGATTCGGCGTCGGATCGCTAACTCGATCCTGCGACAGCAGGGCATGAAAATCCTGCTCTGCCTTCAGTTCGGCTGCGCAATCGGCGCAGCGGGCTACGTGCTGCTCTAGTTCGTAGCGAGCGTCGTCAGGCAACTCGCCGTAAACGTGAAGCACGATATTCTGTTTGACCCATTCACACTTCATAGTTCCACCTTCATCGCAGCCGTGCTTACCACTGGGGGTGCCCCATGTCTCGCCGCTTTTGCGAGACATAGGATTCCCACTACCGCATATCCGACAGCGCCCCACGCAATTTCTGCGTGGCTCGGAAGAGGGTATTTTTGGCGGTCTCTTCCGTTGTATGCAAAATCTCTCCCACGGTCCGCAACTTCATCCCGTGATAATGCTTCAGCTCGAAGACCATTCGCTCGCGAGGCGTCAACTTGTCCAGCGCCCCAGCGATGCGCGCGCCCAATTGCCGCCGCATCAAATCGCGCTCCGGATTCGCTCCCGCCCGTCCGTCGGCTACCTGGTCGAGCAGGTCGTACTCCTGGCCATCGGGATCTTTCGCGACGGGGGCATCTTCCTTGCGCACCGTCCGTTTACGCAGATGATCCAGACACAGATTCGTTACGATCCGGTAAATCCACGTGTAAAAAGAACACTCAAACCGGAAGCTGCCGATGTTCTTATAAGCTTTCAGGAACGCGTCCTGGTAAACGTCCTGCGCGTCCTGTTCGGTTCCGGTGAGATGGAGGGCGAGCCGCAGTACCGCGTGGTCGTAGTGGCGGACGAGTTCCTCGAAGGCGGCGCGGTTACCGCGCTGTGCCTCGCGGATGAGCATCGTGTCATCGATGCGGCGATCTTGAGCTTGACGATCTAGCCCAGCCATGCGGCCCCGCGCAGGGAGTTGCTGTTCAGCTACTTTTTCGACTCGTTCACTCTCTCTCGAGTGGGCCCGTCCGCCAACCGCAAAGGGTACTGCCCATACACCGGCCGGCATTGTCGCTATGTCCTCTACTTGCCCGGCTTTAGTGTCCTCCGGGCTTGCACAGGAATAGACGGGGAATCAAGAGATCCGTGAGCAGGAATTATAGGCGGTACAGGGATTTTTGGGGGACTCTAGGTGGTTCTGCGGCAAAGATTTACGACGAAACAGAACAACGGCCCACAGAGTGGGCCGCAGCTTTGGCATGGGAAATGCCCTGATCTGGATGCAAATTGGCAGAGACGTTGCCACCAACCTCTCTACCGGAGAACTATTCCGTCGACGGTTCCTTGTCGATGACGACTTTCAAATGCGCGGTCACGTCCTTATGCAGCTTGACCGGCACAGTGAACTCGCCCAGGGTCTTCAGCGGCTCGTGCAGCTGGATCTTGCGCCGATCCACGTTGAAGCCCTTCTTGACCAGCGCATCCGCCAGGTCGCCCGAAGTCACTGAGCCAAATAGTTGATCGTGCTCGCCCGACTTCCGGGTGAACGACACGGAGACGCCGTCAAACTGCTTCGCCAGTTCCTCGGCTTGCGCCTTCTCCTTGGCGGTGCGGCGCACGGCAGCGGCCTTCATCTGCCCAATGACAGCCTTGTTGCTCTCCGACGCCTGGATCGCCAGCTTACGCGGCAGCAGGTAGTTCCGCCCGTAACCTTCGGCGACTTTCACCACGTCGCCGCGGGTTCCTAATTTCGCAATGTCTTCTTTGAGAATGACTTCCATGAATAGCTCCAATCTCGGCTTTTAGCAATTAGCTCTTAGCCAAACCTCCAGCTCAGTGTGATCCAGCTAAGAGCTAAAGGCTAATGGCTAAAAGCTTCTTACGACGCTCTTCCCGCAAACGGCAGCAAGGCGATATTCCGTGCCTGCTTGATCGCCGACGACAGACGGTGCTGATGCGGTGCGCAGACACCAGTCAGGCGCCGCGGCACAATCTTTCCGCTCTCCGCGACAAACTGCCCCAGCAGACGGTAGTCCTTGTAGTTAATGTCTTCGATCTTCTCGACGCAGAACTTGCATACTTTCTTGCGCCGGAAGAACTTGCGGCCGCCTCCGCCGCCTTCGCGGGGACCACCTGGTCCGCGACCCGGTCCGCCAAATCGCGGACGATCGCCGCCCGGACGTGGACCTTGCGGCCGCTCGCCCGATGGCGCGTGTTGCTCTGGTGCTCTTGTTTCGTCAGCCATAACTCTCCTTAAAATTCGTGGCTAGTCGCCGCTAGGCAATAGCCAGCAAAGCCTGATTGTGGCCGGAAGATCTCACCGATGCCTGGCCACCGTTATCTAAACTGTGGTCGGGGCTTCTGGCGCCGGAGCGGCTACGCTCGGTTCCGGCGCTGGGGCTGGTTGCGCGCTCATTTTCTTCTTCGATTCGCGCAGCTTCTTGATCTTGTCCAGCCGCTTCTGCTCCTCGTCCACACGCACCGTGAGAAATTTGATCACCGGCTCGGTCACCCGCAGACGGCGCTCCAATTCGAGGATCGCCGGGCCTCCGCCTTCCACCACCATCAGCACGTAAATGCCATCGTGAAAACGGCGCACGGCATAGGCCAGACGCCGCTTGCCCATCTTATCCACGCTCTTCACGGTCCCGCCCGAAGCGGGGACCACGGTTTGCAGCGTGGAAATTAGTTTGTCCAGATCCTCGTCCGTCATATCAGGACGAACAATGAACATCAGCTCATAAATACGATTCATTCGTTTCTCCAAACGTGCCACAGGTTCTCACTGATATTCACGGATACTGTTGAAAACTCCTGATCCGTGTTCATTCGTGTAAATCTGTGGCTAATCTTTTTCTTCGTCCAGCTCTTTGCGGTTGAACCGATTCATCGCCGCCGCGGGACCATCTCTCAAAATCATCTTCACCGCTTCTTCCGCGGTGTCGAGCATTCCGTCAATCACTTTCAGATCCGCCTTGCGCATCGGCGCCAGCAAATATTCTTTGCCGTCGATGACCTTACGCTCGGGCGCGACCCCGATCCGGATCCGCAGGAAATCCTGCGTATCCAAAGCACCGATGATCGATTCGATACCGTTATGTCCCGCCGAACTGCGCCGCGTGTGAATCCGCAGCGTACCTAGCGGGAAATCCAGTTCGTCCTGAATCACGATCAGGTCCGACTCCGGCTTCGCCTCGTACTCCCTGACCAGCCCGTGGACTGCGATGCCGCTCAAGTTCATGAACGTCTCGGGCTTGGCCAGCAGCACCATCTGATCCGCGAGCACCGTCCGAGCCGTCAATGCCCGGCATTGCCGGTTTCTTACTTCTACGCCCAGATTTCCCGCGATGCGATCAATCGCCAAAAATCCGACGTTGTGCGGCGAAAACTGATATTCGATTCCGGGATTGCCGAGACCAACGATCAGTTTCACGCTTTGAACGGCCCATGCAGGAACAGCTTCGGCTGTCCGGCCGAGCGAGGCTCGGCCTTCTCACGCACAAGCTACTTCTTCTCCTTCTTCTCGGCTTTCTCCGGAGCAGCCTCGCCTTCCTCTTCGGTCTCCTGCTTGCCTTTCTTGATGACTTCGGGCTCGGTCGGAGCCCCCGCTTCCGCCGCCACTGCTTCCGGCGCAGCCACGACTTCTTCCTTCACCGAGGTCACGTGGGCTACAGGCTGGTTCTCATCCGTTATGAACTTCAGCTTGTCCGAGTGCGGCAGGTCCTGGACACGCAACACCTTGCCAAAAGTGAGCTGGCTGACATCGGCATCGATGTGGCTGGGAATGTCTCCTGGCAAGCACTCGACCTCCACCTCACGCAGCATCTGCTCCAGAATGCCGCCCTCCTGCTTCACTCCAGCGGCTTCGCCGATCAGGAAGATGGGCACGCTGACCGTCAGAACCTTGTCCAGCGCGATCCGCTTCAGATCGATGTGCAGCAGGTTGCCCTTAATCGGCTCATACTGCCAATCCACGATCATGGCCTTGGTTTTGTCGCCATCCATCGTCAAATCGAAAATGGTGTTGTGGCCGGTTTCCGAATTCAGAATGCGCGTAACCACGCGCGGGTCTACGCTGATGGCAAGCGAGTCTTTGCCCGCTCCATACACGACCGCCGGAATCTTTCCCTCCCGGCGCACGCGCCGTGCATCATTCTTCGTCCCAGCTTCTCTCGCTTGCGCTTCCAGTACGTTCGTTTCCAGTGCAGTCGCCATAAATGAAATGTCCTATCTAAAAAATCTTTTTGAGCAGTGAGCCATGAGCGATGAGCAAACCGGTTCGCTGCTGGCTCATTGCTCATTACTCACCGCTCATAGCTAAACAAACAACTTACTTACCGAAGTCTCTTCGTGATTCGCCTGAATTGCCCGGCCAATCAGTCCCGCGATAGACAGGACTTTGATCTTGCCGCCCTTGTCCGTCGTTGCGTCTTCCGCTGCCGGAGTCAGCGGGATTGTGTTCGTAACAACAACTTCATTGATGACTGAATTGCGAATATTCTCCACTGCCGGACCGGAGAGCACCGCATGCGAGGCGCAGGCATAAACCTGAGTCGCCCCATTCTCGATCAATGCCGCCGCCGTCTTCACCAGCGTTCCGGCCGTATCGATCAAGTCGTCGATGATCAGGCACGTGCGCCCGTGAACATCGCCGATCACGTGCATAATCTCAGCTACATTCACATCCACCCGCCGCTTGTCCACGATGGCCAGCGCGGCATCCACCTTCTTAGCAAAAAACCGTGCCCGCTCCACGCCGCCCGCGTCGGGCGAAACCACCGTCAAATTCGGCAACGCCAGCTTGCGGAAGTGATCCACCAGCACCGGGGACGCGAACAAATGGTCCACCGGAATATTGAAAAAGCCCTGCAACTGCGGCGTATGCAAATCCACGATCAATGCCCGGTGCGCACCCGCGGTGGTCAGCAGATCCGCCACCAGCTTCGACGAAATCGGACTCCGCGGCTTGTCTTTCCGATCCTGCCGCGCGTAGCCGAAATACGGAATCACCGCTGTGATGCGCCGCGCCGAAGCGCGCTTGAGCGCATCGATCATCAGCAGCAACTCCATCAAGTGTTCATCCACCGGGCGGCACGTCGGCTGCATCACGAAAACATCCGCACCGCGCACGTTCTCCTGGATCTGCACGTAACACTCGCCGTCGGCAAAGCGAATAACCTGCGCTTGCCCGCGCTGCATCCCCAGAAAGTGGCAAACTTCATCGGCCAGTGGCTGGTTGGCCGTGCCGCTGAATATCTTGAACTTCTCATCCACCCGCGGACGCTGCTTGCGGTCCGGCTTCTCGTCGGGCACAGGCGGACTCTTCTTTTCCACTTTCTCCGTCGTCTTGTCGGTCGGCGTCGCTACAGTGGCCATAGGCAGTTCTCAGTTCCGTGTTCCCAGTCCTCAGTATCGGGCTCAGCCAGTTCAACCGAGAACTGAGAACTGGCTACTGAGAACTGCAGTTCTGGCTGGGCCGCTAGGATTCGAACCTAGACAAAGTGCTCCAAAGGCACTTGACCTACCATTAGTCGACGGCCCAGTAAGCCATTGTTGATGGTTGAATGAACCCCGTCCCGGGGGCGAGATCATTTTCATTCAACATACAAAAATCAACAATCAAAAAAACCCGGCTCACGTAGGCATAGCCCCTTGGGCTGTCCAGCGAAGGCGAAGCCAACCACCCAAGCGCCACCCCCGCCCTAGCCTACGAACATCCGCCGCCAGTAAGTCGAGCGCGAAAGGGTAGCCGTCACCTGCGTAGCCCAACCCAGTCTCCGAACTCGCAGCGCTGCACTCCTAGCTGCCGCTTTCGAGGCAACCAGTCCGTACAGCGTCGAACCAGAACCCGACAGAGACGCATATTTCGCGCCTGCGCGCAAAAGCGCAGTCTTAGCTTCACCTAGCTCGGGATACTCAGGAAAGACGACTTCTTCGAAGTCGTTCTTGATCCCGGCCCGGACAAGCGCGAGAAGCGGATTCTCGGCCCGGCCCCTTCCAAAAGGAGCACCGGAGTACTGCTCGCTAAGCCACGCCGACAAGCCGCAGCTAAGCCTACTAATTCTATCGGAGGTCCATGCGATGGTCAATGTAGGGACAGCCGCCATCGATTCTCCAGCCGAGCGCAGTTCGGCGGCTTTCCGCCGATCCCATTCCCCAAATGCCTTCGGCGTAGACACCCCAATCTCGGGCGTAACGACCACGCAAGCCATCGCAGGCAAATCCGGCAATGGATAAACCTGCTCCCCGCGGCCCACGCCCAGCACTGTCCCGCCCAGCAGAAATAGCGGCAGGTCAGATCCGACTTCCGCCACAATGCGCAATCTCTCCGTCGCGGGAAGCCTTTTTTTCAGGACCCTCTCGAGCCCCAGCAGCGTGCTCACCGCATTCGCCGACGCCCCACCCAACCCGCCTTGGACGGGCAAACGCTTGTCGAGCTGAATGCGCACGCGCCCCTTCGCCCGCAGCAGCTGCATCGCACGCTCTGCGATGCGATAACACGTATTCGTCTCATCCTTTGGCACACGGGCATCTGCACAACGAATCTCGACTCCCGAGCCCCGCTCGATGCTGACCCGGACCAGATCGTGCAGGCCAATCGTCTGGTACACCGTCAGCAACTCGTGATATCCATCTGCCCGCGACGCACCAATCCGTAGGCCCAGATTGATTTTCGCGAAAGATCGTAAGGTGACGGTCATGGACGAATGATTGTACGGTCTGAACCGGCAATTTACGATCCTCCCCGGGCTCGAACTCCACGCGGCCGTCCAGCGCAACATCACCGAGGGACGCCAGTCACGTGACCTCAGTAATCTCGACGCACCTCGTAGAAGAGCGCACGATTGTTGTGATTTCAATCACGGGACGCGCCCTCCAGGCGCCGTCTTCCCCCGTTGAAACCGAAAGACCTGTAACCACGCTGCTGTCCCGCATCATTGGGCCCCTGGGCAGCTCCTCCTGCAAGTTAGGACATGAATTTGGTGGAAGCAGGCTCAGATAGCACGGCCAAAATTTCTGTTCTGCGGATATCGTGCGGGCCGCCGAACACAATTGAGGGGACGGGTATGCGCCGGCTTTTCTTTGCTGTAATTTTTTTCATTTTCATAGCTGCGCTGGGGTTCGCTCAGAGCAACTATCAAGTCATCGCGGTCAAGGATGGAGCCACCATCGCCGGTACGGTGAAATGGTCGGGCCCCATGCCTCGTGCTCTGGACTTTCCTATTACCAAGGACCAGCAAATCTGTGACCCTGCATCCAGGAAAACTGCGGATCTCGAGCGGCTGATTGTCGGCCCCCAGGGTGGTGTCGCAAATACCGTGGTGTATCTCAAGAACGTCACCAAAGGTAAGGCCATGGACTTGCCGGAACAGCGTCGCCATCTCGACCAGAAGCACTGCCGTTATGTTCCTCACATTCTGCTCGTGCCCAAGGACGCTGCCCTCGACATGATGAGCTCCGACGCCACGTTGCACACCATTCACATGGACGGCGCGGCCACCTTCAATCTGCCGTTTCCGTTCCCCGGCCGGGTGTCGAGTCGCACCATGCAGACTCCGGGACTCGTCAACCTGCGTTGCAACGGCGGCCATGTCTGGATGAATGCGGAGATGTTCATTGCCCCTCATCCCTACTACGCGGTCACCGATGAGAGTGGCCGCTTCGAGTTCAACGACGTGCCGCCCGGAACGTATCAAATTGTCGCCTGGCATGAGGGCTGGAGCCTGCAGGGCAAAGAGCATTCTTTCGACGTGCTGACCGAACGCAGCGTCGAACGTCCTGTGTTCAGCGAGCCCCGAACGTGGGAAAAGTCTGTAACGGTGAGCGCGAATAACCCCTCAACTGTCGAGTTTGTGCTTTCGAACAAGTAGCTTGATTCATCTGCTCGAACCGGCGATGGATGATCGCGTGGCTGGTCCATTCAGTTCGCCGGGGCTGCTGTGTGTAGAATAAAGGCTGCATGTCTCAGGCAGCGCAAGCGATAACCCGCAGCCCGGCAGAGATTGTTCGGCTTACTCCCGTGTCGCAGGCTGCCAATGGCGTCTGCTACGCCAGCGCCGGCGAAATCGCGGTCAACTCCTTCGATCTTGAGCGAATGGTTGCCGCCGTTCCCATGGCGATCGCGGCCGCGCTCCAGCGCAAAGCCTATTACTTTGTCCCGCTGACCGTCAGCCAGGGAGACGACACTCTCATCGCCGACCGCTACGACGTGGCTCTAAGCGATAACGCAGTCTGCCATCGCAACCTTAATTTGGGCGACTCCCAATGCGTCTTCATCTCCACTCGCCTGATGGACGACAAGTTCTCCGTGGCCTTTGAGTTCTACATCAATGTGGGACACGCCCTGGTCGAACGCGCCGGCGTCTCTCAGGAATTCAGCCAACTGGTCTGGAGCCAGGCCGAGGCCGGAGTACGAGGCGAGACCTCCCTGGATGCATCGGAAGCGCGAAAACTGGCCACCGCCAACGGTCCTGACGCCGAGCGCTATAAGACGGAGTACCTGGAAGCCGCATTCTCTGACGCGGTCTCAATTTATCTGCTCTCTCTGTACCTTGACGTGGACTACTACGACCTGCGCGAGCGCGACTATCCGCTGCTGGCACCGTCTGCCTTAGCCGAACGCTTGCGCAAGATCTTTGAGCTCTTTCCGCCAAACGCCGGTTTTGAATTCTCCATTCTGTATAAGCGCCGTGCCTGATTTCTCCACAACAAAGACCTTGATTACACCCACGAGTGGAGATCACTCCCCACGCTGGTATGGCATTCCGGTTCGCATCTTCCTGCTGACGTTCATCGGGACGTTGTCTGCATTCGCGGTGAGCCTTTTCCTCGCCATTCTGGCAATAATGCTGGTCGCTGCACTCCGCGGCCGCCGTCCCGATATGACGATTGCCTACTTGCACATCGCCCTTCCCCTGGCGCTGGTCGCAGGCGGCATCATCTTCCTTTTGGCCACAGCCCTGGAAATCCGGCATTATCAGCAACGCAAAGCTCTCCGGGCCCTCGAGAGAATGGGCTGATGCCTCCTCGGATCGCGATCCCCATGCCGCACTCGACCGATCTCGAGTACGCCCAGCGCGCGATTCCACAATACGAACGTGCCGTCGAACTCGCCGGGGGCCTACCCGTTCGTATTCCACTCGATCAGACTCCGGGCGAACTGAAGACGATGATTGCAAGCTGTGCCGGCGTTCTGTTGCCGGGCAGCAAGGCCGATGTAAATCCCGCGAAATTCCATCAACCCGCCTCGCCACACAGCGCTGCGGCAGATGCCCGCCGCGAGGTCGTGGACTTCCTCTTGTTGGACGATGCTTACACCCGGCGCAAGCCCGTGCTGGGGATCTGCTATGGCCTGCAAAGCCTCAACGTCTACCGCCATGGATCTCTGATCCAGCACATCCCGGATTTCCTGCCGGAACCGGCTCGAAACAGAGTCGATCACGAGGCGGGAAGAAAAGTCGCGGTTGCCCACGTCGTCGAAATCGTTCCAGAGTCGAACTTGCACCGGATCGTGAACGGCAGCACTCACGATGAAGCCCCGGGCACGCTCACGCTGCCGGTAAACTCATCCCATCACCAGTCAGCGGACGCGATTGGAGAAGATCTGCGAATCGTAGCGCGCTGTCCCGAGGATGGCATCATCGAGGGGCTCGAAGGAACAACTTCAGATCACTTTGTGCTGGCTGTCCAGTGGCATCCCGAGCGCTCCGTCGATCAGGACCAGTACTCGCCGTCAATCTTCAAGGCGTTAGTACTAGCCAGCGAGTAACGACAGCGCCCGACCCCTTCAACGCAGCTTGGATTACCGTCCCGCTCCCAGAATTTCCCGGCTCTCGTCTTGCGCCACTGCGGGATAAGCCGCGGCTTTGCGTCGTCTCAAATCGCGGGGCAACTCAGATCGCATCAGCCACAGGCCAGCCATTGCTGCTGCCATCCAAGTGATCGAGACCAGCACAAGCTGCATGACGTCCGCCACCCGGCTTCCCCGGCCTGCCGTCGCCAGCGGAACAGCTTTCGCCACCTCGAAACTGATCGCTCCCGCGATGATCGCGGTCCATCGCATCTCGCCCAATGACACCAAGCCGCGGAAATGCAGCAATCCTGCCAGCGCCGCCAGATTGATGCCAATCCCGATATCCGAAGCCCAGGCCAGGCCGATCACTCCGAACGTGTGAAACAGAACGGAATAGATGGGCAGAGAGAGAACCGTGATAACAGTGACGGCCACCATCGGCGTCAATGTATCACCGGCCGCGTAGAACGCCCGCGCGTACAATCCTTGCGCTGCCCATAACACTAGCGACAATGAAAACCAGAAAAAGTACACGGCGCTGGTCTGAGTGTCGGAAAAAAGAAACTTGCCGCGACGATATACCAGATCGATCAACGGAACTGCCGCCACCATCATCCATCCTGTGGCCAGCAGCGAGGCCGCCGAGACCCGGTACACGGAATCGTTCACCGTATATGCGAATTCCTTGAGCTTCTTTTCATTAAACAGCCGTGCAAAGAACGGAAGGGAGGCCTGACCCGTGGCCTGCCCTAACACCGCAATGGGCACCGCGAATAGACGCTTCGCGAAAGTCAGGCGCGTGATATCGCCGACGCCGCTGGACGCATAATGACGAAGAATCCAGTCATCCGCGGTCACCAGCGACACCCCTAACATGAGCGGCACCGACAATTTCACCCACTCGCGAAACGCGGGATTACTCACATCGAACGACGGCCGATAGCCAGTACCAATCCGCGCGGCGCCGATGACGCTCGCCAGAAAAGGCCCGGCAAAGCTCCCAATCAGCGCACCATACGCCAGCGACTGAATTCCAAAGTGCCGGCCGCCGATCACACCTCCCAGAATAATGAAGACGTTGTAGATCAATGGCCCGAACGCGGGAAAAAGAAAGAGACGGTGAGAAAGCAGCACCGCCGAAACCACGCCGCCCACGTAGAAGAAAATCTGCGCGGGAAGCAGAATGCGCGTCAGGTGAACGCAAAGCTCAATCTTGTCCGGCGAAAAGCCCTTCACGAACCAGCGCACGAACTGCGGGGCAAAGATTTCCGTGGCGATCGTCCCCACAATCATCACGGCCGTCATTACCGTGATGATGATGGAGAAAGTCTTCTGCGCGTCGGCATCGCGCTTCTCCGCCAGAAAGCGGGTGTAGATGGAAATGAAAGTAATCGACGCGGCGCCGCCGGCGACAATGTAATTCAGAAAATCGGGCAGCGTGAACGCCGCCACATAAGCGTCTGTTGCCCCGCCCGCGCCATACGCCCACGCAATGTAGGCATCCCGGGCGTACCCGATGACCCGCGACAGCATCACCGCCGAAATCAGCAGCAGCGTCGCGGAAAATGCCGTGTGCTGGTGCGACGGCCGGAAAAAGCGCAGCAGTTTATTCATCGAGACCCGGGCGATTGAAGCTCAATCTTATCGGAATCTCAAACGCTCAGTGTTGACCGTCTCGCATCCCGCCGTCGAAACTCTAGTGCTCGGTTGCGTTCACGTACACCTTGCCCGCGGAGACCAGGTCCACGTTCGGAACCTCAGTGCTAAGCCTCACGTTGCGCCATCCCGATTTCTTCTCTGCTTTCGGAATAAACGAGAGCAGGTACTGATGTTGCCAGCGCCGGTTCAGATCCTGCAGATAAGGCGCAAACGCCACCGGAGCCCCGGTCATTCCAATGTAATAGGCCTCTCCGCCAGTTCGATCCGCGACTTGGGCCAGGTAAAGCTGGCCCCAATAGCTCTGCCAGTAGCTGTGGCCGAAGTGTCCGGCCCCAGGCTCATAGATCGCCGAGACCACAATGTCTTTGCGCACGCAATCGTCGACAGCCGCATCGACGTACGGGTCCTGCAGATCGCCGGTGCCGTAATAACGGTCGATGCCATCGCTCACCATCAACACCGAGTGCCGCGCACTGCTCTCCGGCCAGCGCTTGGCCAGGTCGCTCAGGGAGAAGTATGGGCTGGCATTCGCGCCCGCGATTCCCTGCGGAAGTCTGAGAGCTTTGGCCGCGGCCGCGTGATCCGAACTGGGGTTCTGCGCAATCTGCGCCGTACCGTTTCGCATGTAAGCCACGCCGACCAATGTGGCTGGCGGCAGTCCATCAATGAACTTGCGGATGTCGTCCAGTTGCGAGCCCAGATCCGTGCTCGAGCTGTCGTCGAGCAGAATGAACACTTCCTGCGCCGAGTGATCGCCTTGCGCCGGAATCCAATCGACCACCTGATCCCGGTCCTTTCCCTCATACACCATCACTTCGTTCTTCTGAATCACCGGAACATCGTTGCCGTGCTTCGGTTCCGCCGTAACCGTGAGATGCACGGCCGTTCCCGCTTCCGGAGCCGCCTGGGCGTAAGCCAATCCCGCTGCCCAAAGGGTCCCCGCCAATGCCGCCGCAAGAAAAATCTGACGCTGCTTCATCATGCCTCCTCCACAGTGCGGCCGCTCGAACCCACAGCTTCGTTCGGAACCCATAACGCGCACGTTCTAACTACTTGGATGAGAACAACCGATAAAAGGTGGACTGGCGCAAGCGCAAATCACAACAAATCTCAGCAGTTAGGAAATGGGATAATTGCGCTGTGACTCTTCCCACCCCGGTACAGACGCGATCGTCCGTATTTCGCAGGTCCTTCCGCAAAGAATTTCCCGTAGCAGTGCGCGGTGAAGGCGTGTATGTCTCCGATAGCGCCGAACGCCAATTTCTCGACTTGGCAGGTTCGGCCGCGGTGAACTTCATCGGGCACGGAGTGCCCGAGATCTCCGCGGCGATGGCCGAGCAGGCGGCGAAACTTGAATTTGTCCATACCAGCCAGTTCACTACTCCCATTGCTGAAGAATACGCACAGGAACTGCTGGCATTCGCTGGCGAGCACTTCGCAGGTGGCGCAGTCTACTTCACCTGCGGCGGTTCGGAAGCGATTGAGACAGCACTGAAGCTCGCGCGACAGTATCAAGTAGAAATCGGCCAGGGGAAACGCCATCAAGTTCTGAGCCGGCAGCAGAGCTATCATGGCGCGACTCTCGGCGCCCTCTCGGTTTCGGGCAACAAGCGCCGCCGCGAAATCTACTTGCCCATGCTCCGCGAATTCCCCCACATCGGCATGCCGTATTGCTATCGCTGCGACTTCGATTGCACCGACGGCTGCCGCAACTGCGGCCAGCAGTACGCCGCCGAACTCGAACGAGCGATAGAAAAAGCAAGCGGTGAGGTCGCCGGCTTCATCTTCGAGCCTGTAAGTGGAGCGACCCTGGGCGCAGTGGTTCCTCCGCCCGGATATTTGCAGAGTATCGCGGACATCTGCCGCCGCCATGGCGTTCTGCTCATCGCGGACGAGGTCATGACCGGCATGGGACGCACCGGCCGCAACTTCGCTGTCGAGCACTGGGACATCCAGGCTGACATTC
>QHVR01000211.1 GCA_003223595.1 Acidobacteriota bacterium | reverse complement strand
TAAATGCTGCGGTCATTAACTCCGTGGGGGCGCATATTCGGGCTACGGCGATAGCGGTGAATATCTTCATCATTCACATCTTGGGGGACGTGCCTTCTCCGACCATGATGGGATGGGTGGCGGACCGGAAGTCGCTGCAGGTGGCCTTCATTCTGCCGGTAATCGCGATGGGAATTTCTTCTGCCATACTGTTTTATGGGATGAAGTTTGCGCCCTCCGTCGGCGTTGACCGGGCAAAGATCGGCGTCCACTAAGACCAACTACAAATGACTTATTTCGTTTGGATCGCGGGACTCATTCTGGCGCTCGCCTGGGCTTCCCGCATTGTGGACGCTGCGCTGGGGATGCCTAGCGTGGCCGACGTTTCGCGTCCGGAATGGGATTGCAATCCAGTATTGACTTCCGGAAATCCTCGAGTTTCCATCATCGTTCCTGCACGGAATGAGGAAGAGAGCGTGGAGCAGTGCCTGCGGAGTTTGCTTTCGCTAGATTACGACAACTACGAAGTGATTGCGGTGAACGACCGTTCGACCGATCGGACCGGCGAGATCATGGAGCGGGTGATGCACGACTTCCACTTCTCGCAACAGAAGCGAGAAGTGGGGCACTCCATGTCTACCTCTCCCGAGTTGCGGATCATTCAGCATTCGGAATTGCCCGCTGGGTGGCTGGGGAAGACGCATGCCATGTGGACTGCGGCCAAGACAGCTTCGGGAGCGTGGTTGCTGTTCACCGACGCCGACGTTCTATTCAAGCCAGATTCGGTGCGGCGGGCACTGGCTTATGCAGAACACGAGCATGCAGATCATGTGGTCCTGTTCCCGCGGATGATCATGAAGCGGCCTGGGGAGTACATGATGATCGCGTTTTTCCAGAGCATGTTCATGTTCGGGCACCGGCCGTGGAAGGTGGCGGATCCGAGCACGGACGATCACATGGGAGTGGGCGCGTTCAACCTGGTGCGGCGGCGCGTATATGAGGCGGTAGGCACGTACCGGGCGCTGCGCATGGAAGTGCTCGACGACATGAAACTGGGCAAGGTGGTGAAGAATGCGGGGTTCGCGCAGAGGAATGTGTTTGGCGGAGATTTGATTTCGATCCGCTGGGCGCATGGTGCGTTTGGGGTGGTGAACAATCTCACGAAGAATTTTTTCGCCGTGTTGTCATTTCAATCGTGGCGAACCGTGATTTCGGCGTTCGGGCTGGCTTTCTTGAATTACGGGCCGTTTCTTGGACTGTGGCTGGCGCACGGATGGGCGCGCGCGCCGTATGGGATCGCTCTCGTATCTATGCTGCTGATCTACATCGGAATATCATGGCGGTCGGCGGTGCCGGCCTATTATTTCCTGCTGCATCCGGTGAGCACGACGTTATTCATTTACACGCTGCTTCGGTCGATGATCCTGACCTTGTGGAACGATGGGATCGTGTGGCGGGGAACAAAGTATCCGCTCGAAGAACTTCGGCGGGGGTTGGTGTAATGCATTATCAGCACGGGCCACTGGGATGAGTGGCTGTCCCGGATTCCTGCGTTGGTTGGCTCTGCGTGGCTGGCAAGGTGAAGTCCGTGAATCCGGCAAGGTTGTTTGTGCATTGTTGAATGGCTGGCGAATCGACCTGCAAAGTCGACGGCAAGTTCGGAATGGAGTGGTCGGGACTTTTGAAGTTAAACGCCGAGGTCAAGTCTCCCACCGTGGCGCGCCGCCAGGCGCTCAGATTCGGTACCTCCGCGCCGAAGCGAGTCTCCAGGAAACGCAAGACTGAGGTGTGATCGAACAGGTCCGAGGAGACGAAACCGCCGCGGCTGAACGGCGAAATAATCAACATGGGGACGCGAAACCCGAGCCCGATGGGGCCGCTTACGGCGGGATTGCCTGCGACTGTAGGATCAGGAAAGGCCGGGGCGGTCACGTATTCTCCGGGCGTGCCGAGAGGCGCAGTGACAGGCGGAACATGGTCGAAGAATCCACCGTTTTCGTCGTAGTTCACAAATAAAGCCGTCTTTGCCCACAGTAGCGGGTTCGCCATCAGAGCGGTGATGATCAACGAAAGAATGTTTTCGCCAAATATAGCCGGGGAGGGCGGATGGTCGGAGGTCACCACGGACCCGATCAGCCAGGACACTTGCGGCAAATTGCCCGAAGCTACATCGGCCAGGAAATCAACTGGGAACTGCGGGCCAAATGCATTCTTGTGCAAAGTCGAAGAGGGATCCTGGAAGTTCTTAAAATACGAGAGCACATTGTCCGACAGAATCCCGCCAAGAATATCCACGTCAGGAGATGAATAGACTTTCCACGAAATGCCGCGAGCTTGCAGTTGTTCGGGCATGGTCGTATACGTCAAGCGCCCGTACATAGCGGACCGATTCGTGACGATGGTCTGCAATACTGGCCCGCCATTTTTCCCATCCGGATCAAGCGAGCCCGCCATCGCGTACAGACGATTCGGATCGGTTGGACCGATGACGGAGCAGAAATAGTTATCACAAAGCGTGAATTTGTCAGCCAGGGCATAGTAGTAGGGAATATCAGCGCGGGTGTAATAACCCATGGTTAACACCGCATCGTTGGAATTGATGGGCAGACGCGAATTCACAAAGCCGTCCATCTTGCCCTTGTCCCAGCTTTGATGTTGCGGCACCCAATCGTGGGTGATGTCGTGAGTGCAGGCAGCGTTTACCTGCGCAGTATCGAGGTGAAAAGGCAGGAGCTTGCCGGCCGGTGAAACCGTTGTGTTGGCTGAATCGGGTTGCTCAAATGCTGCGCTCTGATCGGAGAAGCCACGCACTCCGCGATAGCTTCCGAAATAATGATCGAAAGACCGGTTCTCCTGAGTCAGGATTACTACATGCTCGATGTCGGTGATCTTGCCGCAACCCGAAAGGGACGGAATCAATTTGGAAATGCCGCCACATCCCTGCAGGCCCAGAGCTCCCAACTGGGTAACCGCTGCCGCACTTCCAAGCTTCAGTAGTTCCCGGCGCGTGAATCTGCTCATAGGGTCGGAGGATTGGATGCCAACGCGCGAGCAAAGGTAGGATCAGGCCACGGATTTGCACGGATTTTCACAGATCAATTCTCTTTCTGATCCGTGAAAATCCGTGCGATCCGTGGCTAATGTGTGCGCCGGGAAGCTATCTCTGGTCGTCGCGTTCGACGTCGTTTCCGTAGGTGGCGGTGGCGCTCGGCTTTTGCGGTTTGGCTTTCCTCGGCTTCTTGCCGGGATGAAGGCGGCCGGCACTGAAACGCCCTCGATTTTCCACATCGTAGTTTTTGGGAAGAGGCGGGATCATGGCGGCGCCGCCTTCGATCTGGCTGATGCGGTTCAGGATGATCTCAGGGCGGCCATCGTACATTTTTACCGCGCCGCGGATCTCGATGTTGCGTCCGGAGAGCAGGCGAACATCACCCACATCCTTAAGATCACCGGCGAAGACTACGACGGTGAAAGGACAGGCCAGGGCATCCTCGCAGAAATCCAGGAAGTGAACGCCTTTGTTCCCTACCTTCACCTTCAAGACTTTTCCGCTGACGCATTTAGTTTCGCCGATGTGTTTGGCGGCTTCATGAATGGAGAGGCAGTCAGCGGCTGGGAGCGGACGCACGAACAGTACAATTACCAGCGCGATTAGAGCGCATCGGATCGCAACACCTGCGCAGCGCGCCGCCGGGCTTTGCCCCGAACATGCGCCCAGTTTAGGAAGATTCCTTGTAGTTGTCTGTGATGCGAAGTGAAAAAATGCCGGCGAGTTCCGGAAAGGGAAAGACGAGATTCCCACTTCTCGCGACAGCGGCGAGAAGTGGGGCACCCGATTGGCAGGAAATGTTTATTTGAAGGACTTGACGGCTGAGGCTTCGTCGTCTTTCACGTCGAAGACGGTGTAGAGTTTGGTGATCTGCAGCAGGTCGTTGACTTTTTTGGTCAGGTTGAGCAGCTTGAGCTCGCCGCCCTGGTTTTTAGTTGTGGTGAAAGCGCTGACCAGTTCACCGATGCCGGAGCTGTCGATGTAGTTGACGTCCTGGAGATTCAGGACGATCTTCTTATTGCCTTTGCCGAGCAGGTCGCGCACGGTATCGCGAAGGATGACGCTGCCTTCGCCGAGCGTGATGCGTCCGCTGCAGTCTACGATGGTCACCCCATCCACTTGTCGACTACCAACCTTCATGGTCACTGGGAAGCCTCCTTGCCGCCCGCGGTGGGTCCGTGGACGTGCTTGATCAATTTGAGTTCGGTGCCCGAAGAGGAGGGTCGAATTTCGACCACATCCATAAACGAGCGCATAAGAAAAATTCCGCGTCCGGAAGTCTTGAGCAGATTTTCAGGAGCCAAGGGGTTGGGGATCTTGCTGAGATCCATTCCCGGGCCCTGGTCGCGAATTGTAATGATGAAGTCCTGGCCGGTGCGCTCAAAGCCCAGAATCACTTTTTTATCTTTGGCATAAGCGTTGCCGTGCAACACCGCGTTCACGGCGCCTTCGCGGACGGCCATGGAAATCTGCATGACCTCATCTTCGGCGAAGCCGAGCTCGGTGGCGATCTTCGTGGCTTTCTCCTCAGCACTGTCAATTGTCTCCAGTGAGGAGTCCATCGTATAAGAGACCCGTTGCTCGGTCATGGCCATGGATGAAGTTGAGATGAGTATACGGCCAGGGAGGGTAGAAAGAACCGCACTCCCGTCCATGGCGCGTCGCCGGAGGCGAATCCCGGCGAATGCGGTAGTTTGCCTGTGGGATGGCAAAATTGTCAATGTTTTACGGCGCAGGGCTGAACTGAGAGGCGAGGCTTATAATCTGGCGTCGTGCCAGCGTTCACAGTTCACGATCTGCGGCGGTGGGTGGGGCGGATACTGCTCGGCACGCTTCTGTTCGCGATTTCTGCAGTGGTTTTGGCGTACGCTGCGGATTCTATTGTGTTCCGGATCCGGGTTGCGAGAGGGAACGCTTACAGCTCAGTCGTGGTGTCGCACTATTACGCAGTGAAGCAAAAAAACGGGAAGACGCAATTCATTTTCGATCCGCCGGCCGATGAGAACTGTGTTCATGCTTTGTTTCCTCATGCGGGCTGTGACCCTTGTTGGTATTTGGCACGGCATCCGGAGCAGAGGACTGATATTTAGGTCTGATGGGACTGGGTGCATCGTTCTGCTGGACTAGACTAATGCGGGTTCAACTTAGAGATGAGGGGTTCACGTTGAAAAATATTGTGCGGCTTACATGCCTGGCTGGAGCCTTGATGGCTCTGGCGATCAGTGCGCTCGCCGGAGATTCCTCCGATGCTCGATTGCAGAAGGCTTACCGGTTTCAGTCGGGAGGCTGGACCTACGTTCACCTGGAGGGCTCGCCTTCCGACGTCGGGTATCAGCACGGGTATTTGCTGGCGCCCGAGGTCCAGGATGCGTTTGAAGCCATCAAGCTATTCGATGTGCATCAGTCGGGGAAGGATTGGGAATTCTTCCGGGCTGCCGCCCGTCAAATGCTCTGGCCGCATATTGATCGCGAGTATCAGCAGGAATTGCAGGGGATCGCGGATGGAGTGAAGGCGAAGGGAGTGAATCTCGATGTCTGGGACATTGTCG
>QHVR01000210.1 GCA_003223595.1 Acidobacteriota bacterium | reverse complement strand
CAGAACAAAGCGGCTCCGGCCCAGCGGCGAAAGCCGTCCACGAATCGGTTGCCAAGCTGCGCAGACAGGCGGACGTCGCAGTGAAGACCCTCGCCAACGTTAGCTAGCTAGACCTACGGCGTGCGGACTTTTTCGGCAACGTCCTCACCAGCGGTATTTCCGACCACCCTGTCTCTCTACTACAATCCTGAAACGATTTTGATGGCCGTTCGCCCGATGGGTAGTGTATTGCGAATCGCAAGGTAGACTCTCGTGGATCGAACATCTCCGTGGTTCCCGTGGGAATCCGCAACTCATCAGCCGCAAGTACGTTTTGACATCCGCGCAGAACGTGCAGAGTATGAGCGGTTGTTTACGCATCCGGCGAGAGTCTTGCAGGACCGAATGGTGCGCCGCAGCCGGACGGATCGAACCAGAACGCCGGGTCTGGCGGAGTGGAAGAGGGTCTACCAAAAAGAAGTGGCGGAGCGAAGAGTGCTGTACCAAGCAAGAGTGCTAGGCTGGGGCAAAGAGAAGCAACACTACTTTGCTCACAAGCAAGCATAGCGTTGCTCTCTCCCGGACTGTTACCCCCACGCGCTCTGGTACTGGTATGATCACGAGAGGTCTAGTTGAACCCAACAATTACTTTAGGAAATCAGGGCTCAGAAATCGAGGCCGTCGTGGCATTGTGCGTCGATTTGGATGGCACACTAGTTAAGACCGACACACTGCTCGAAGCCGCTCTCGCCTCACTGCATCGCACTCCATATACGTTGGTAGGCGCTTGCTTATCACTGTATAAGGGGCTACCGATCTTCAAAACGCAGTTACAGACATCGGGGTGCTTAAATGTAGCGTTGCTACCGTATAACGAAGCGGTCTTAGAGCTAGTACGTCAAGTGCGGGATCAAGGACGACGGACCGTATTGATAACTGCAACGCATCGTGCACTCGCTGTGGACATTGCTAACTATCTAGGCTGCTTCGATGAGGTTTACGGGACTAGCGATGTCATAAATCTCAAGGGTCAGCAGAAAGCCGAGTTTCTGGTCAAGAGGTTCGGCGAACGGGGGTTCGACTACATCGGTAATAGCAGCAATGACGTCCCTGTGTGGAACGCCGCGCGCCGAGGATTTACGGTGACGAACTGTACACCCACGCTGACAAATGGGTCCGCGCCTGCGCCCCTCTGCGAATGTTCTTATCGGCCAACGCTGAAGTTACTAGCGAAAACTGCGCGTGTGCACCAATGGTCAAAAAACATATTAATCGCGGTACCCTTGCTAACCTCGCATAGGTTCACAAACCTAGCTCTGATTCTCCATTGCGCAATGGCAGTCTGTGCGCTTTCGTGCATCGCATCAGCAACTTACATCTTTAACGACTTATTCGATATCGATGCAGACCGCCTACACAACTCGAAGCGTTTCCGACCCATCCCTTCCGCTACCATTTCCATTGTACAGGCTATGGCACTCGCAGCGGGACTGGCAGTAGTAGGGGCAGTCCTAGCATCGTTGACATCTCGAGCCTCTGTTTTACTTTTGGCGACCTATGTCATATGCTCGCTCTCCTATACGGTTTACTTCAAGCGCAAGCTGCTTGTCGACGTGCTCATGTTAGCAGGTCTCTATACGCTTAGGATTCTAATCGGTTGTGCCGCAACTCACATTGCTATATCTTTCTGGCTCTTGGCGTTTTCTGTGTTTGTGTTTTTCAGTCTGGCGCTGATAAAGAGAGTGACTGAATTAGCGAAGGATGATATGTCGCGCATGCACCTTAGCCGAGGGTATATGCCTCTTGATCGAGAGGCACTCGTGGGAATCGGAACGTCGAGCGCCCTCGCAGCCACCGTCATACTCGCGCTCTATCTAAACAGCCGAGAAGTGCAAACATTGTACGCCAGGCCAGAGGTCTTGTGGCTCTTGTGCCCGTTATTATTGTATTGGTTTAGCCGAAATTGGGTACTTGTGTTACGCCAGAAGATTAATGATGATCCCTTGGTGTTTGTCTTTCGTGATCGGGTTAGTCAGGTACTATCGGTTGTCGTGCTGATAATCGTGGCAGCGGCGACTTTCGCAGGTAACCTACCTATGGATTGGCTTCACAAATAGCGTAGTGGAATCGGATCACTCAGCGAGGAATGGAAGTGCGCTTTCTAACTGTTGGTCCGATCTAATCTGGTATGCGTGTTTGTGCGGCTACGGCTGGCGGAAGGTAGAATCGTGTTTCCCTTAATACGATTTGCACGTAATTTCATCGCGAACGATTACCGTGCTTGCTTACTACCTTTCTTGGTGGTTGTGCTCACATTGCCATTTGCACTGCGAAGAGATATGCGTTTTGTGAGTGTGGAGAAGGACACGACGCACCCCGAATCAGCACTTCTCCAGATCGGGTTGTGGGCGAATGTGGGCAACTTGTATCCCGCCCTTGAAACTACCCCATACACGCCGGCCCCGCATGGTCCCGCCTATTATGAGACTTTACGAGT
This sequence comes from Acidobacteriota bacterium, assembly GCA_003223595.1. Lineage (GTDB taxonomy): Bacteria > Acidobacteriota > Terriglobia > Terriglobales > Acidobacteriaceae > Sulfotelmatobacter. The sequence continues at coordinate 1,824 of QHVR01000210.1, read as the reverse complement.
TCTCGCCCGCTTGTCGCACGGGCAGTACCGGGCGCTGGCGCTGCGTGCCCGCATACTGAGTCTGGGCGCCTTCTTTACTTGTGCGGTACTCGCTAGCCTCATTTCTTATAGACTGACAAGCCGGATCTGGGCAAGTACTGTAGCGGGCCTGATGGTCTTTACGCAACCGATCTGCTACGGCTGGTCAGCAACCACGCGACCCGACATGATAGCGCTGGCGTTCAGTTTGGGCGCCTTATTATGTTTCTGCTGGAAGGATGAGTTGCAGCCGAGGACAGTATTCGTTGCAGGTTTGCTCGCGGGTTTCGCTGCCTTGTACAAGCAATCGTTTCTCTCTGTCACCGTGACAATCGTTTTCGCTTTATTGGTCACCCGCAAGTGGAGCCGACTGATACCTTTCGTTTCTGGCTTGTTTCTGGTGCCTGTGGGATTGTTGGGAGTGCTGCTCGCCAATAAGGAACCGGTATTGTACGAATTGCTGCTAATGCGGTACTTTAAAACTGATTTTCCGTCGAGTATCGGAATTGTGGGGCACGTTCTACATAGCCCAGAAGAGCTGGCCTTGATATCGCTGGGCGGTTGTGGAACTTGGTTGCTTTCAAGGAAAGCCGACCTACGCTCGCGGGGGTTCGTGTTTTACACGTTTATTTCTTTTATCTTGTCGTTCATTGCGATACAGAACGTCGGGGCATCCGCGAACTACCTAATTGAACCTCTTACGGCGTTGACCGTCGCAGCCTCGGTTGCCATGACGGCAATCAGCGCTCGATGGAAGAGTGCGACAGGCGAGTTCAAGTTGGTCTTTCTGCTTTTTCTCACGATAGCGCTATCATTCCTCGCCAGCTCAGCTCGTCAACCAGTAGGCGCGCTCCCTCCACAACTGTTGCACTTAGTCGCGAACAAGCATGTTCTGTCGGACCAGCCCTACTTTTCCGTCCATGGTCAAGGCCCCGAAATGTTGGATCCCTACACGACGACGCAGCTTGAGTTACGAGGAAAATGGTCTTCATTACCGTTGCGCCAAGAGATAAGCCGGCGTGAATTCGACTTGGTAATGGTAAGATTGGCCGCTGCTCCGCCACTGCAGGCCGATCACGTGATTCCTCGGCTGTACCGCGGTTATCGCTTCTTTAGTGATCCTGTGTTCCTCGCCCTACAGGAGAACTACAGGCCCGTCTGCTTTTTGCCTGACCAATCATTATTGATGCTCGCGCCACCGGATCAACGCTACTCGGCGGTCGCTCGAGACGCCGCGGCGATCCCCGAGTGTTCCGTATTCAACAGCGCTATTGTCGTATTTGATTTGACGAGTACCGATCACTTATTCCGTGATAAATCTGGTGTCGAGGGTGTCCCCCGCGTGGGTCAGGGTGATTTTTGGAGTGTCGTTCGTATTGACCACATCATGAGCGCTAGAATTGATGCATCATGGCAAAAAGAAATGCAGCCATCGTAACGGTTCGGTTAGCGTGGATTAGCGAGAACGGATTTGCTGGACTCTTTAAGGGGGCATTCGCCACCAGCACCGGCAACGCCATGATCGAAGCAACAGATCATACCTTTCAGATTATTCGTTCGTTGAAGTTCAGTTTTACCCCGCCTTGCTGAACGGCCACTGGATTAGGCTCTTCATCCCCCGAGCCGAAGTTGTGTCCATCATCGTCCTCGAGAGAGGTAAGGATGCTTCGCTGATAGGCTTCAAAGACGGGAAATTGAAATAGTTCTGTGAGGTGCCAATTAGCCAATGCGCAAGCTGCTCTTGCTCAACTGGCGTAACATCCCCATGTCACTCATTAACCGGCGGCAACGCGATCTAAGTCGCAT
>QHVR01000209.1 GCA_003223595.1 Acidobacteriota bacterium | reverse complement strand
CAAGGATAAAAGTCTGTGTTAATGATTCGTCTGTCGCGCATGGGTGCGCGCAAAAAACCGCATTATCGCATTGTGGTCATTGAGAAGGCGCGCGCGCGCAACGGCCGTCCCGTGGAAGTGGTGGGGACCTACAATCCCCGGACCAATCCCGCCTCGGTCGAAATGAAACGTGAGCGCGTGGAATACTGGGTGTCCAAGGGCGCGCAGATGTCGGAGCGTGTGAACAAGCTGTTCTCGAAGACTCCCGCGCCAGAAACCGCCGGTTCCGCTGCCTAGAACGCCGTAGCGGCTCCTCGATTCACTCTCGTCCACAGTGAGAATTTATGCCTGAGTCCACCGGAGATGTGCGCGCGCTTGTCGAATTGGTTGCAAAGCAACTGGTCGACGCCCCCGATGAGGTCTTCGTCGAGAAGTTCGACGATGGCGTGATTGAGCTTGAAGTCGCCGAAAGCGACGTAGGCAAAGTGATCGGGCGGCAGGGCCGTACCGCTCGCGCGTTTCGCACGTTATTGGGCGCTGCCGGGTATCGGGCCCGCCGGCGCTATACGCTCGAAATCATCGAGTAAAGATGGTGAGGCATCATCGTTGAGTCCTGAACCCAACGACGGATTCATTACCCTGGCCCGGGTCGTAAAAACCCAGGGACGCCATGGGGAAGTCGCGGTGGAAGTACACAGCGATGTTCCCGACCGCTTCACCGAGAGCATGAAACTGCAGGCCCTGGATCGATCTGAGGGCCGGCGCGAATTGCAGGTTGAGAGTTTGTGGCCGCACAAGGGACTGCTGGTTCTAAAGTTTCGCGGCATTGATTCAATCACGGATGCCGAGGGCTTGATCGGGTCGGAGTTGCAGGTACCTCGGGTGGAACGGTCAGCCCTGGAGCAGGGTTGGACGTACGTGAGCGATTTAGCGGGTTGCACGGTGTTGGATAACGGCCAAGAGCTGGGCACCATCGAGGATGTGCAGTTTGGAGCCGGCGAGGCGCCGCTGTTGATTGTTGCCAGTAAGATGGGTAAGAAGTTCGATGTGCCCTTTGCCGAAGCATATCTGGAGACGGTCGACACTACGCGCAAACAGGTGCGCATGAAGCTTCCCGAAGGCTTGCTGGACATTAATGCGCCGATGACTGCAGAAGAGAAACAGCAGCAGAAGCGCGAAGCATGAAGAAAAAAATCAGTTCCAGGGTTTGCGCGTGTTCTTCTCCGCGCTCTGAGTGAAGTTTTTGGTTCCGCCAAATGAAGGCCGACATCGTAACGATTTTTCCGGACTTCTTTCGCGGACCCCTGGATCACGGGATTACCCGCCGGGCTACGGAGATGGGCCTGGTGAAAATTGAAGTCCACGACTTGCGGCAGTTCACGCACGATCGTCACCGCACCGTGGATGACCGCCCATTCGGCGGCGGCGAAGGCATGGTTCTGAAGCCGGAACCGCTCTTTGAATGTTTGGAGTCGCTGCAGTTACCAACGCGGGAAGAACGCCTGACCGGCGCGCCGAAGCAGAGCGTCATCGTGCTCTCCGCGCAGGGCCAGAGGCTCACGCAGAAACTGGCAACTGAATTGGCGGCGCTGGAGCGGATTGTGCTGATCTGCGGCCGCTACGAAGGCGTCGATGAACGCGTCATCGATTTTCTTGCCGATCGCGAGATTTCGATAGGCGACTACGTGTTGAGCGGTGGCGAACTGGGGGCAGCCGTCATTGTCGAGGCGGTTACGCGATTGCTTCCGGGTGCACTGGGCAATGAAGCATCCAGCCGGCAGGAATCGTTTACGGCGCACGCGCCGGCGGAGACAGCAGGCGCGGATTCAACCTGCGGCTCGGGTGGATTGCTGGATTATCCGCATTACACGCGCCCGGCGGAGTTTCGTGGGATGGCAGTACCGGAAGTGCTGGTAAACGGGAATCACCTGGAGATCCGGCGCTGGCGGCGCGAACAGGCTTTGAGAAAAACCTTACGCAACCGCCCCGATCTGCTCGATGGGGTGGAACTGACCAAGGAAGACAAAAAGATTTTGGCCCGAATCAGCGGTGCCGGACACATTCAGAATTGAGGAAAAGAACATGTCAAACCTAATCATTGAGAAACTACTGGCGAAAACACAGCGCAACGACCTTCCCGCCTTCCGTCCCGGTGACACGGTTCGGGTTCACGTGAAGATCAAGGAAGGTGACAAAGAGCGCGTGCAAGCCTTCGAGGGCGTAGTGATCAAGCGCGACAACGGCCCGCAGGCCAGTTTCACCGTGCGCAAGATCAGCTTCGGCCAGGGAGTAGAGCGCATTTTCCCGATCCATTCGAGAGTGATCGACAAAGTCGACCTGGTGCGTTCGTCCAAGGTGCGCCGTGCGCGCCTGTTTTATCTTCGCGGGCTTCGCGGCAAAGCCGCACGTCTGCGCGATGTCGAGAAGACCACGCACCAGTAAGGAATCGCGGGCGGCAGTCACACGATTGCCGCCCGGCCTCGCTCCGCAAGTTGACTTCATGGCGGACGCTACACGATTCTCCCGATTCCCTCAGCTTTGATCTCTTATGTAGCGTTTAGGGGGTCAGATGATCACTGCACGCAAGTCCAATCTGCTTTCAACCCCTTTATCACACGTCGCAACATTTCTTCTGATCCTTGCCGGCATTAGCCTGACCCTGCTTCCCTTGAATGCGCAGCAGCCGCCAAGACCGCAGCGGAAAGGGGATAAGAGTGCCGGACCATCTCTGCCGACCACTTCAGCAGAAATTGCTCGTGGCAAATACATCGTCGAGAACGTTGCCATGTGCCCACAATGCCATACCCCGCGCAACGCGGATGGGACGCTCGATCATGCCCACGAACTCGAGGGGACGGCAGAATTTTTCCAGCCGCCGCATCCCGACCAGAATTGGCCACTAAAGGCCCCGAGAATTGGCGGAGATCCTCCCGCGAACGATCAGGACATGATTAAGCTGCTCACCACCGGAATATGGACCGACGGCAAACCTCTGCGCTTACCCATGATGCCGTTCCGCATGAGTGAAGCGGACGCGAAAGCCGTGCTGGCTTATCTGAAGTCAGTCAAGCAACAACATTGACCCGCTTCACAGATTGCAGAATGTCTTTCGCGGCACGATATCCGCTCGCGATAGCGGCATGCACCGTGCCATTGTGCCCGGTTGTATCCGTCGCTTCGCCCGCGAAAAACACAGTGTTGTCCAGTGGAGCCGCGATGGCCTGCTGTGCGCCGTCCGCTCCCACCTTTCCGTAACTGTACGCTCCCAGCGAAAACGGATCGCTCTGCCAATCGTGAAGGTAGGAACGCTCCAGAAGCCCCTGCAACTCGTGCACACCGGGCCCCAGCAAGTCACTCAGAGTCTGCAGAGCGTGCTCGGTAACGAACTGTTCGCTCTGGCCAGAGAGCCTCTCGGCGGAGCGAAACGGAGCCCATGCCGTAATGAGCGGGCTCTTCTCGGGCATCGTCGTCCACCACGTCGGAAACCATTCGCTTTGGGAAAAAAGGAATGACATGCCGGACAAATTCTTT
>QHVR01000208.1 GCA_003223595.1 Acidobacteriota bacterium | reverse complement strand
GAATCATGGTTCTGCCGCAGCTAGATTGGGCATGGATCTCAGACGAAGCCAGAAAGCTCGGTATCGTAAGAATCCTGCGGGTGAGCCTGCTGTTAACGAGGCGTCTTTTGCACGTTGATATTCCAGCAGCGGCGGACCTGAATCTCGGTACCGACCCGGAAGCAGACTCACTGGCGAATGAAATTGAAGCTCACATCACAGCTGCCACGGAATTCAACGTCGAATCAATAGCCTACTTCCGGTTGATGATGCGGCTACGGGAAAAAAGACGAGACCGCATGCGATTTCTCGGTCGACTGATGCTGACGCCGGGTCCGGGCGAATGGGCCGCGCTTCAACTTCCAGATGCCTTGTTCCCGCTATACCGTCTGGTACGCTTGTGGCGCCTGGGTGGAAAACTCGCGGGCCGTTGATGCAACCGGCATCATGAACTCAGCTCTGATCCCGCAGGGCTGAGCTGATCCCAGCGTTGCAGGTAAAGAACGTACATCAGCGCACATCCCAGCAGGGGAACAAACAATCCAGCCTTCAAGGTTCCGAATCCGTCGGACGTGACTCCGACGATCCAGGGAAATAATCCCCCGCCTACGTTGGAGAGCACGAACATGAATGAGCCAATGCGGGACGAGGAGCCAGCGAAATCCTTCGACAAGATTGAGATCGTGATGGGATACACGGCTGAGAGGCCGAGTCCAGCGGCGGAAGCGCTCGCGACAACTCCGGGCAACTGCTGAGAGAAGATCATGCCGGCCATGCCGGCGCAGGACAAGATCAGGCCAGCTTGCGCCAGTTTGATATCGGAAAGCGAGCGAAGGAGGAATGGGGCTAGCATTCTGCCCAGCATCAATGTTGCATAAAAAAACGATGGCGTCATGAGCGCCATCGTCGCCGTCAGGCTGCCCAGGCTCTTGGCGAAAGAGGCGACCCAAAACCCAAATCCGTTTTCTGTACCCACGTAAACAAGGAAAAGCGCGGCGAGCATCAGGAATGGCCACAATTTGCGGCGAATCACAGCGACGGTTCCGCCAACCGCAGGCGCAACAGCTCGAGGCTCGACTGCCGGCGCGAACGTAAACAGAACGGCGATCACCAGCGATAACGCCGCAACGGCGATTAGGAATATCGGGACGTGATGGGCTTTGGCAGCGGCGGCTACGAGAAAAGGACACGCGACCGCACCCGTGCTCCAACAAAAATTTAGCCAATTCAAAGTTGCGCTGCGGCGTCCGGGGTTCAGTTCAGCCACCATCAAGTTGGCGGCCGGAACGGCTACCCCGTTTCCGGCTCCGTACGCGGCGATGCAGATCACGGCCAACCAGCGCGGTCCAGCCATGAGTAGTCCAAGACCGACGGCCACCAGCAAGAGCCCTGTCTGGATGGCGAATCGGAATCCAAAACGAGATACGAGGACTCCCGACAGCGCGACCGCCACGGTGGAAGCAACGTACTGCACCGGAAACAGGGCCCCGGCTTGGGCGTAGTTGAGAGACCATCGTGCCGAGAGGATGGGAAGCATGGGTCCGAGCAGCACGGTGGCAACACCGACCGGAACAAATGAGACATAAGCAGCCAGGGTAAGCAACCGGACCGATGCCGGACTTCTCTCTGTTGGGGACGAAGGCATGAATGAGGTGCGGCACCGACATGCCGCGACGCAAGCCTACGATGCTAGCAGGAGCCGGGTGCCTGTGCCGTTGATTCGCGCACGGCCAGTTCAGGCTCGATGGCGATCTCCCCTGGATATTCTTTATTACCTTCGATTCGTTCCAGCAAGGTCTGGGCGGCCACTTCCCCCATGCGGTTCAGCGGCTGGCGAACGGTGGTGAGACTGGGCGTGTGGAATGCGGCGCCGGGAATGTCATCGAAGCCGAGGACCGAAATATCCTGCGGCACCCGGAGCCCGCGCTCCTGGATGGCTCGGATTGCTCCGATGGCCGAGATGTCGTTGTAGGCAAAAATTGCGGTAAACGGTTTTCCTCTGGCCAGCAGTTGCTTGGCAAACGGATAGCCGAGCATCGGCGTGGGATCGTCCGTGTCGATCTGCACCGTCAATTCTGGATCAATGTTGATGCCGATCTGGCCGGCGACCTCGCAGATGGCGTCCCAGCGATCTTTGGCATCCGAACTGATGGGATTGCCCTTCATGAAAGCGATGCGCTCGTGCCGGAGATCCTTCAGATGGTTCAAGGCGAGCACGGCTGCCATGTGGTGATCGAGCACAATGTTGGTCACGCCTTTGACTTTCTTGTGTCCGGCAATCGCAACCGTGGGAAGCGTAGGGGCTTCCTGCACGGTCGTATCCACGGTGATGATGCCCTCGACCCCTCGTTCGGATAACAACTGCGCATAGCGGCTAAGGAGTGCCTGATCGTGACGATGCACCACGGTCAAGAAGAAGTAATCGCGCTTGCGCAGATACTGCTCCAGGCCGCTGATGATGGGCGAACTGTAGGAATCGCCAATTTCTTCGGCGATCACGCCGATGGTGTAGGTGCGCTTATTGCGTAATGTGCGCGCAAAAAAATTCGGCCGGTAGTTCAGTTCCTGGGCAGCGGCACGGATTCGATTCTTGGTCTCCTGGGGTATGGAGCGCGCCGAAGGGGAATCGTTGAGAACTGCGGATACGGTTCCCGGAGTCAGTCCAAGATGCTGCGCCACTGCTTTCAGTGTGACCACTTGCGGTTTCTGTCCCGGCTTTTTTACCAGCATCATGCTTTGTTCCCGGTCGCCGATCGTAACGTAAAGGTGACGCCGTAACGATGATACACAATATCGATTTTGTCAGTGATCCCGCACACACAGAGTGAATGTCACTTGCTTGATCAATCAAGCTTTGGCATACCGCTCGCTGTTCGGCTTCGATCCACTCAGTGCGAAAAAGAGAATGTATACATAGCAGATCACCGGCAAGAAGAAAGCATGATGGATGCCAATGTGGTCGGCGATCCATCCCTGGGCGACGGGAATGATGGCCCCGCCGACAATCGCCATGATCATGATGCCCGAGCCATCTCCGGTAAGTGGTCCAAGTTCTGCAACCCCGAGTGTGAAGATGCTGGGGAACATGATGGAGTTGAAGAGGCCGACCAGGATGATGCTGTACATCGCGAAATGGCCTGAGGTCAGCATGGAGATTGCGACCAGGCCAGCGGCGCAGACCGCACAGATCCCGAGCAGGCCGCCTGTCTTCATTTTTTGCAGCAAGGCGGAACCGATGAAGCGCCCCACCATGGCCCCGCCCCAGTAGAACGCGACGAAGCTGGCAGCCACTTTTTCGGTGAGGCCGCCGATTTCGGGCTGAGCGAAGTAATTGACCAGGAAACTTCCAATCGAAACCTCGGCGCCAACATAAACGAAGATCGCGATTGCGCCAAAGATCAGGTTGGGATGCTTCCAGATGGAGTCATTCACCTTCTCGCCGACTTTGTGCTGGGCGTGCTCGATCTTGGGCAGTTTGAAAGTACCGATCGCAACCGCCAGCAGGACCAAGGCGATACCCAGTCCCACATATGGCATCTTCACGGTTGCCGCTTCGTGCAGGCGATAGGCGAGTGCTGCATCTGGAGCCATGGCGCGGATCTGATCGGCTGTTTTGGGTGCGGAACTCAGGATGAGGAGGCCTCCGAAGAACGGCGCCAAAAACGTACCCAGGGAGTTAAACGCCTGGGTAAGGTTCAATCGACTAGAGGCGGTTTCGGGTTTGCCCAGCACTGTCACATAAGGATTCGCGGCCACCTGCAGGCACGTGATGCCGGCTGCCAACACGATCAATGCACCAAGAAATAGTGGATATGACG
>QHVR01000206.1 GCA_003223595.1 Acidobacteriota bacterium | reverse complement strand
AAGGATCGTTGCAGCTCGCCTGCGCGAGCCGGCCCCTTACCAGGACGACTTCGAGACTCCGGGGATCTCTCCCCGCAATGCCAGTTGCCGGAAACACAGCCGGCATATGCCAAACTTCCGCAGGAATCCCCGCGGACGTCCGCAGAACTTGCAGCGGTTATGCTTGCGTGTAGAAAACTTGGGCTTCCTCGGCTTCTCCTGGTGCAGCCCAACTCCGTCTTTAACTCGTTTTGCTGTAGTCGCCATTCAATTCCTTCATGAAACTCGAAACTTGAAACTGCTATGCCCTGAAAGGCATTCCCATGTGCTTCAGCAACGACCGCGCCTGGTTATCATTTGCCGCAGTCGTCACAATCGTGACATTCATGCCCTTCAGCTTGTCGACTTTCTCATACGAAATCTCCGGAAAGATCAGCTGATCGTGTAGCCCGATCGTATAGTTCCCACGACCGTCGAACGATTTGCTCGATACTCCCCGAAAATCGCGCACTCGCGGCAGGACGATGTTCACCAGCCGATCGAAAAACTCGTACATCCGGTCCCCGCGCAGCGTAACCATCGCTCCAATCGACTGTCCCTGGCGAACTTTGAAGGCTGCAATCGACTTCTTGGCGCGCGTCACAACTGGTTTCTGCCCGGTGATCTGGCCCAATTCGTTCACCGCCGGATCGAGCACCTTCGCGTTCTGCGTGGCCTCGCCCACACCCATGTTGACGATGATCTTGTGCAGCCGCGGAACCGCCATCACGTTCTTCAGTTCCAGTTCCTTAAGCAGGGCAGGGGCAACTTCCTTCTCAAATCTTGAGCGCAGCCGCGGACGCTCTTTCGCGCTGTGCCGCTGCTGGTCCGGTCCCTTCTGTTCCTGCGCCGGAGCTTCCTTCTGTCCCTTTTTATCTTTTGCCATTTCCTTTTCTACTTCCTCTCACGGTTTCGGAGTGGTTACCGGTTCGTGAGATATTTTTGCAAAATCACTTATCCAGCGTCGTTCCGCACTTTTTGCAGACGCGAACTTTCCGATCCCCGCGAACTTCATGCCCGATCCGCACCGGGCCACAGGTCGGACAAACCAACTGCACGTTGGAAATCGCGATCCGGCTCTCCTGCTCGGCGATGCCGCCCTTGATGTTGCGTTGCGGATTCGGGCGCACGTGCTTCTTCACCATCATGACGTGCTCGACCAGAACCTTCGCATCATTCGGAAACACGCGCAGCACGCGCCCTTCCTTGCCCTTATCCCGTCCGGTGATCACCTTCACGGTGTCATTACGCCGAATATCGACTCTCTTGTGTTCTGTACTTACCGTTTGCATTTTTCCAATCCCAAATCGTTTAATTTCGTAATTCGGAAATTTTGTAATGTTCGCTGATCCTCGGGGAATTCAAATTACAAAATCACCCGATTACCAAATTACAAAATCCCTATATAACTTCCGGCGCCAAAGACACGATCTTCAAAAACTTCTTCTCGCGCAACTCGCGAGCCACGGGCCCGAACACGCGCGTGCCTACGGGTTCGCCGGCATCATTGATCAGCACTGCCGCATTTTGATCGAAGCGGATATAAGTTCCATCGCGCCGCCGATGCTCCTTGCGCGTGCGCACGATTACCGCCTTCACGACCTTGCCTTTTTGTACCTGGCCTTCGGGCGAGGATTCTTTCACGGCCGCGGTGATCACGTCGCCCAGTCCGGCGTTCAATCCCGTCGACCCGCCCAGCGGCAGAATCATCTGCAACTTGCGGGCGCCGGAATTGTCGGCGACCTCCAGCATCGATCTCATCATCACAGCCATGGCGAATCTCCCTATCTCAATCTTGGCCGCTTAGCTGGCCGCCGCTTCGGTGGTCTCCGGCACCAGTGCCGCCTTGCGAACAATGTCTTTCAACTTCCAGCGCTTCAGCTTTGACAACGGACGAGTCTCCTCGATCCGCACCACATCGCCGACGTGCGCCTGGTTGGTTTCATCGTGCGCGTAAAACTTCTTCTGACGCGCAATTACGCGGCCGTAGAACGGATGCGCCTTCTTGCGCGTAACCTGCACCACGATCGTCTTCTGCATGCGGTTTGCGACCACTTCCCCGACCACTTCCTTACGGCGGCCCTGCGCCTTCTGTGTTGTTTCCGCCATTATCGTTTCTCCGTTGCGCCCGCGCGCTTGCGCTCGCCTGCGATCGTCTTCACTCGGGCAATGTCTTTGCGCAGCCCGCGCAGCTTTTTCAGCGATTCTGTTTGTCCCATGTTCAGCTGAAATTTCAGCTTGAACAACTGGTCTGCCAGTTCGCGTTCCTGGCTGCCCAGTTCCACATCCGTCAAATTTCTAATTTTGTCTGCGTCCATAATTCCCTGCCATCCCTGAGCCCGGCCCCTGACCCGCGGCCGGTTCGCTCGTCCCTCACTAGTGCCTTGCTCCCTCGCGCTTCACCAAAGTTGTCCGCAGCGCCAGTTTGTGCGACGCCAGACGCATCGCCTCGCTCGCGTCCTGCAGCGATACGCCTTCCATCTCAAACAGGATCTTTCCGGGACGCACCACCGCTACCCAATGATCCGGCGCTCCCTTGCCCTTCCCCATACGGGTTTCAGCCGGCTTCTTCGTAACCGGCTTATCCGGGAACACGCGAATCCAGATCTTCCCGCCGCGCTTGACGAAGCGCGTCATGGCCACCCGGCTCGCCTCGATCTGGCGATCGGTGATCCATCCCGGCTCCAGCACCTTCAGCCCGAAGTCGCCGAACGACAGCGTTGATCCGCGCCACGCCTTGCCGGCCATGCGCCCTCGCTGCTGCTTCCGATACTTCACTTTCTTTGGCATCAACATGTCGAATTCCCTATAGAGGGGTTGCTAGAATGCCGCAACCGCCTGTCCTTCACGTTTCTTCTGCGGCAGGATCTCGCCTTTGTACACCCAGCACTTCACGCCAATGACCCCGTAAGTGGTCCGCGCTTCGGTGAAGCCAAAATCGATGTCCGCGCGCAACGTGTGCAAAGGCAGCCGTCCCTGCAGATACCACTCGGAGCGCGCGATTTCGTTGCCGTTCAGGCGTCCGCTCACGCGCACCTTGATCCCCTTGCATCCGAAACGCAGCGCCGAATCCACCGCTTTGCGCATCGCA
>QHVR01000207.1 GCA_003223595.1 Acidobacteriota bacterium | reverse complement strand
CTCCTGGCTTCTAGCCGAGGGCGCTCTGGTTTTTCAGTTCAGCACTGGCCGAATCTGTTTCAAGCTGATTCGATTTCTAACTTGCCGCATTTAGCTAGTAGCTAGAAGCTATTAGCTAGAAGCTGCCTCTAGTAAATCTCGCACAGCAACTCGCCGCCCACGCCCTCTCGTCGAGCCTGGCGCCCGGTCATCACGCCCCGGGGCGTCGTGAGGATGTTAATCCCCATGCCGCCCAGCACGCGTGGAATCTCGCTGCGTCGCACGTAAACACGGCATCCCGGCCGCGAAACGCGCTCCACCTTCGAGATGGCAGCCTCGTTGTTCG
>QHVR01000205.1 GCA_003223595.1 Acidobacteriota bacterium | reverse complement strand
CGTCTTCGTGCAGCTGTTTGTCGTAATCCCGCTCGGCAAACCAGCGCGACTTCCACGGCTTCGTAAACCCCAGCCGGAACCCATAAGGATGGACTTTTTGTCCCATTGCTTCTCCTAAACCAACTCAGTTTCCAGTTTCGTGTGTCAGGTTTCGAGTAAAACTAGAAACTCGAAACTTACTTTGCAGCTGCTTTCTTCTTTTTCCCAGCGCTCTTCTTCACCACTGGAGCCCGCCTCCGCGCCTTAGCCGGAGCGGGAGCCGCAGTCTCACCGCCAACCACGGTCGCGACCTCGCCGTTCTTCCCGCGTTCCGCCAGCACCAGCTCGATATGAGCAATGCGCCGCTGGTACCGGTACG
>QHVR01000118.1 GCA_003223595.1 Acidobacteriota bacterium | reverse complement strand
ATTCAGAGCATTCAAAAAGAAGCCCGCAAGGCGGTGGAGAACATGGACCGCTCCACTTCCATCGTCAACGAGGGCCTCGAACTGGGCGGAGAGCTGAATTCCGCATTAAAAAAGATCTCCAACGTAGTCACCGAAGTCTACAAGTTCGCCCAGGAAATCGGCGCCGCCACCAACGAGCAGTCGCATGGCTCTTCCCAGATTGCGCGCGCGACGACGCGGCTGAACGAAATCACGCACGAGATCAACTCCGCCGTGGAAGAACAGGCGTCCGGAGCCCAGGCGGTGGTCAAGGCCATGGAGCGGATGCGCGAACTGGTACAGCAGTCCACCTCCAGTTCCACAGAGCTGGCAGCCTCTTCGGAACAGATGTCGAAGATGTCGCGCAGCCTGCTCGACTTCATCGACCGCTTCGCTCTGGCCGAGAGTTCCCGCTCCCAGACGGGTGCGGATGGCATCGTCCGGAGTGCCCGCCGGGCAACTGCGGGGGCACAGTAAGGCCGCAGGAGGCCCGAACACCATGAGCCGCGAACTCCACATTGTCGGTTTTCAGGTAGGCCGCGAGACCTATGGGGTGCCCATCACTTCCCTGCACGAGATCGTCCGGGTTCCCGACATCACTGCCGTGCCCGACGCTCCCGATTATCTAGAGGGTGTCATTAACCTGCGAGGCAAGATCGTATCCGTGATGGACCTGCGCAAGCGCTTCGGCGAGAAGGAAACGGGGTTAAAAAGGCAGAACCGAATCTTGGTCGTCGAGCACGCGGGCAGGCTGGCGGGGCTGATCGTGGATTCAGCCTCCGAGGTGTTAAAGATTCCATCCGACGCGGTGGAGCCTGCCCCCGCGGTTTTCCAGGAGGGCGGATTGAATTGCGTGACCGGACTGGGGAAGGTTGGGGGACGCCTGGTCGTCCTGCTCGACATGAGCAAGCTGCTCGCGCCGGCCAGCCTGCAGGCCAAAAGCGAGAACGGCGAGAAGAAAGCAAAGACGGAAGCAGCACGTGGGGCGGGAGCAAGCTGAACCCGGCCATGATCTGAAAATCGAGTTAACGGCGGGACGAGAATACGAATGAGCACATCCGGGGCGGCACCAGCTCCCATATTGACCGAGGCGGAACTGAAGTTGCTGCAGGCGCTCGTCTACCAGGAGTGCGGCATGCACTTCGACGAACGCCGCACCCACTTCCTCCAGGACCGGCTGTTGCGCCGGCTGAAGGAGTGCCGTGTGGATTCCTTCTACGCCTATTACCGCCTGCTCATCAGCAGCCAGGGCAAGGAAGAACTCGCCAAGTTGCTCGAGAATCTCACGGTCAATGAGACCAGCTTCTTCCGGCACAAGGCTCAGCTGGATCTCTTTCAAAAGACCGTGCTCGAAGAACTGTTCAAGCATAAGAGCGCTCGCCGGGACTACTCGATACGCATCTGGAGCGCCGGGTGCTCGACCGGGCAGGAAGCTTACACGCTGGCCATGCTGGTCACCGATGCCCTGGCCTACTACTACCTGAGAAATCCGCTGCCCATCGAACTGCCTCTTCCCAAGCCTCTGGTCCCTCCGCCCTGGCGGGTGGAGATCCTGGCCAGCGATATCAGCTACTCGGTTTTACGAGCCGGGCAGGAAGGGACCTACAGCGAGCACCAGATGTCGATGGTGGATTACGGATTTCGTTTGCGCTATTTCGACAAGATCTCGGATCGCTACGGTGTGAAGAAAGCGCTGAAAGAGATGGTCCACTTCGATTTTCACAACTTGAAAACCGAGTACCTGCCCCAGCGCAACGACGTGATCTTCTGCCGCAACGTGATGATGTATTTCGACGAGGCCGAACAGAAGCGTCTGATCGAGAAGTTCTATCGCTGCTTGAATCCCAACGGGTATTTGTTCGTCGGCCATGCCGAAAGTCTGCTGGGCCTGACCAAGAAGTTCCAGATGGTGCACAAGGACAGTGGCACCGCTTACCAGCGGCTCGAGGTGCGAGAGTGACGAATTCCCCCGACGAGCGCGGCGCGGAACTGCGGGACCTCTTCTATGAGACGTCGCAGGAACTGCTGCAGGCGCTGAATGACGAAGCCTTGAAGCTGGAAAAGCGTCCCGGTGACGAAGAGATTGTGCGCAGCGTGCGGCGCACAGTTCACACGCTGAAGGGCGACTCCGCCGCCTGCGGATTGCGCGAACTGAGCGAGTTGGCCCACCAGTTCGAAGACGCGCTCTCGATGGAAGGAGCGGCGGCACACGCGGCCGTGGCTGACATCGCGTTCGCAGCAGCCGACCTTTTTTCCGAGATGATCGCAGCTTACCGCAAGGGTCACAAGCTTCCTTCGACTAAGAAGCTTAGCAAACGGATCGAGGAACTGACTTCCACACCCGCAGCGAAAAAGTCGCGCAAGAAAAAATCTGCTTCGCTCAACAAGCATGCCGCCGATTGGACGGAGTACGAAAAGTTAGCAATGCTGCAGGCGCAGGCCAACGGGCAGGACGTTCTCCATGTCGCCGTCAAGATCGATCCGCACTGCGCCATGCCGATTGCCGGGCGGCAACTCATTCAGAATGCCGTTGCCAGCATGGGCCCCGTGTTAGCCGTGCGCCCCGACGCCAAATCAGCGGCGGCCAGCAAGCATGTGGAATTCGTCCTGGCCAGCGTGCAGACTCCGCAGCAGATCATCGCGAAATGCAAAATCCCCACCATCGCGGAGGAGGTTACGGTCGACCTGCTATACCAGGCCACCAGCGCGGGAGCGCAGGCCGTTCCTGACCTGACGTCTGACAGCAAGGAACCGGAAGCCGGGAAGGAACCGGGAATCTCTTCGGCAGCGCCGCAGAGCGAATCTCAATTTGCCGCCAGCACGCTGGAAAATATTCTGCGCGTTGAGGCCTCGCGCATCGACAGCGTCCTCAACCTGGTGGGCGAGCTGATCATCGGCAAGTCGATGCTGCAGCAGGCGCTGAACGACTTTGCGAAGCGCTATCCCAAAGACCTGCTGCGCGGCAAGTTTGCCGACGCCATGGCGTTCCAGGCCCGGGTACTCAACGATCTGCAGCGTTCCGTGATGAAAATCCGCATGGTGCCTGTCGATCAGCTCTTCCGCCGCTTTCCGCGAATGGTGCGCGACGTAGCCCGGCAATGTGGACGAGAAGTGGATCTAGCCCTAAGCGGCCAGGAAACAGATCTGGACAAGGGCATTCTCGACGCGATTGCGGAACCTCTGACGCATCTCGTTCGCAATGCCGTCAGCCACGGCATCGAGTCGCCGGAAGAACGCCGCAAGCTGGGGAAATCGCCGCATGGAACCGTTCGCCTGAACGCCTATCACCAGGGAAACCAGGTAGTCGTGGAAGTCAGCGACGATGGCCGCGGCATCGACGTGCAGAAGATTCGCAGCAAAGCCATTGAACTGGGCTTGATGACTGCAGAAGACGCCGCTCAGTTGACCGAAACCGAGACTCTGAATCTCATCTTCCGCCCGGGCTTCAGCACCGCCGAACAGGTCACAGAAGTATCCGGCCGCGGAGTGGGCATGGATGTCGTTCAAAGCGTGCTGCAGCGGTTAAAGGCCTCCGTCAGCCTGGAGACTCGGCCTGGCCAGGGAACCACGTTCCGCCTGAAATTGCCTCTCACTCTGGCCATCATCAAGGCTCTGCTGTTCTGGGTCGAGCAACGGCTCTATGCCATTCCGCTGAATGCCGTGCTGGAGATCGCGCGCACGGTCGAAACCGAAGTGCACCAGGTCGACAATTACGAGGTATTGCAATTGCGCAATCAAGTTCTGCCGGTGCTACGACTGGGGCGCCCCGCCGGCGAACCCGGTCGCAGTTCCAAGCTGTTTGTGCTGGTGATTACGGTCGGCGAAAGAAAGTACGGCTTGATTGTGGATGCGCTCGAAGGCGAGGAGGAACTGGTGATCAAGGCCCTCGATGACCACACATTCTCGACCGACCTGGTGTCGGGAGCCTCCATCCTGGGAGACGGCCGAGTGGTGCTGATTCTGAATCTCTCTGCCGTAGTCGAGCACGTGGCGCATTTGCGCCCGCAAGAGATGGGCCGGGCCGGTTCAGGACTGCTGCTCACCCATACGGACCGCACGCGCCTGGCGCTGACTCCTCCCGTAGGAGGCCAGGCATGAAGAAAGTCCGCGTTCTGGTCACCGACGACTCGGCGCTCATGCGCAAGCTGATCCCGCAGATGCTGGCTGCCGATGAATCTATCGAGGTTGTGGGCACGGCGATGGATGGCTCCTTCTGCCTTAAGAAGATCGAGGAGTTGAAGCCCAACGTGGTCACGCTGGATTTGGAAATGCCCGGCATGAACGGCATCGACACGCTGAAAGAAATCATGCGCCGCGAGCCGGTCCCGGTCATCGTGTTCAGCTCGCATAGCACCGAAGGCGCGACAGTGACGATGAAGGCATTGGGCCTGGGAGCGTTCGACTTCGTGCCCAAGCCGAAAGATCCTTCCGCGCACATGGCGGAAGTGGCGCGCGAACTGATTGCGAAAGTAAAAGCCGCCGCCGACTGCAAGCTGAAACCGCGGCTACTGAACGGGCTGCCAACCAAGCCGCAGAAGTCATCGGCGCCGTCGGGTGCCCCAAACAAGATTGTGGCGATCGGAGTCTCGACCGGAGGTCCGCAGGCTCTGGAGTTCGTGCTCTCGCAGTTGCCGGGAGATTTTCCCTCGGCGATCGTGGTCGTGCAGCACATGCCAGAGGGATTTACCGACATGTTTGCGCGGCGCCTGGACGAAGTTTGTCCCCTGCGCGTGAAGGAAGCGCAATCGGGAGACATGCTGCAGGCGGGCCGGGTCTTGGTGTGTCCCGGAAGCCGTCACATCAAGGTAAAACGTCTGCCGTTGGGAGACATTGTCGTGCTCAGCGATGAGCCGCGAGTGAACGGCCATCGTCCCAGCGCAGATGTGCTGTTGCGGAGTGTGGCCGAAGAATTCAAAAACCAGGCAGTCGGCGTGCTCATGACCGGCATGGGAGATGACGGGGCCGAGGGCTTGGGCGCGATCAGGAAAGAGGGCGGCATGACCTTGGCGCAGAGCGAAGAGTCCTGCGTCGTATTTGGCATGCCCAAAGCGGCCATCGAGCGCGGCTACGCCATTCGCGTCGTCGGGCTGGACGTGATGGGATCAACTTTGCAAGCCATCTGCGGCCGGAACACGGGCGAGATGAGCAGCGGGCGCGCAGTTCGCGCGGGAAATTAAGGGATCAGCGCACGAAAAGCCGGTGACCAGCGTGATCTGGTTCCGGCCCGAGTGGGCGTGATAATGCAGTAGAAAGGGGAGGTCTGTATGGAGCAGTTCGCACCAGTAAAACGCAGCAAAGACGGGCAGGCGGTCCGCTATCTGATCGTCGACGATTCCGTATTTGCGAGAAAAAATCTGGCCCGCATGATCGAAAGTTTCGGCGGGCAGGTTGCGGCCGAGGCCGGCGACGGCTTGACCGCGATCAGCGAGTTCGACCGCACGCATCCTGACATCGTGCTCATGGATATCACCATGCCGCAGATGGAAGGGATCGAGGCGGCCGAACGGATCGTGCAACAGCATCCCGAAGCACGCATCGTGATGGTCTCCTCGGTGGGATACCAGGAGAACATTGTGGCCGCGCTGCAGCGGGGCGCTCGGCATTTCGTGCAGAAGCCCGTGAAGCCCGAAGTGCTCTACGAAGTAATCAAGTACGTGTTGGGTGAAGACGGAGCTGTTGCCAACGCCGCAGGAGCGGGAGCATAAGTTCATGAAGATGGAATTGATCCAGCCTTTCATCAATGCGGCGGATGCCGTGTTGTCGCAAGGTTTGCAGGGCACGACCAAGGTGGGCAATCTGACTATGGAAGAGGATGCCTATCGCCGCAAAGGTGTGGCGGGCATGATCGCGCTGACCGGCGACATCGAAGGCCGGATCATCCTCGACCTGGAGCCGCAGACTGCCGTGAAGGTGGCCAGTCATTACGCCGGAACCGACCTCCCCGAGTCCGACGAACTGATCAAGGAAACCATCTTCGAGCTGGCCAACCAGGTTGTGGGCAACGCCGTTTCCGCCCTGAACGACCAGGGTTTCCACTTTCGCGTGCATCCCCCGCTCCTCCTCACCGCGCAAGAGGGTGATAAAACCAGCGAAGACACCGAAGCGCTGATGATCCTGTTTGAGACTTCCCTAGGCAGTGTCTTCATGAACGTCGCGCTGCGCTATAACAAAAAACGCATGGCGGATCATGCGGCAGTCGGAGCGTAGAAAGTAGTATAGGAATTGATTCTCTTAGGGTAGCAGCCTCCTTCCGGCTCTGACTGGAATCAAAATCTTCCGCCGGACCGGCATATTTCCACAGCTGCGGGTAACCCATGTCTCGCCTCTGTTGCGGGACATGGGAACTAGTGCTGGAATTCCATAGCTCAATAGCAAAAACAAAAGTGATTGCATAAGAGCGAAGGCTCGATTAGGCCTGGCATACTTTGGTTTGAAGATCAAAGACGCTGGGAAGCAAGCAGCCTTCGCAATGACGATTATAGGATGTGATTTCCATCCCAGCTGGCACCAGATCGCGTCGCTGGACAGCGAGACCGAGGAAACGGGTGAGCACAAGCTGGTGCATGCCATCAGAGATGCCACGCGGTTCTATGAGCAATTATCGGGGCCGGTTCTAATGGGCATGGCAGCAACGGGCAAGCCAAGGGTAACTTATTTGACAGAATCTTCGCTCTTATCGAGGAGAACGCCCAATGAGAACTCCAATCATCCCCCTTGCCTAGGTCCAGCGGAACCACTTCAGGGCCAGTACAAACGAAATTCCACCCCACAGGATCATCACCAGCAAGCGCGGCCATTGATGCAGGATCGGTGTGCCTTCCAGAATGCTCGCTCTAAGTGCGTCATTGAGCGCGGTGAGCGGCAGAGCTTTGATCAGCGGATGGATGATGGCGGGGAATCGTTCGTAAGAGAAGAAAACTCCGGAGAAGATCCACATTGGCATCATGACAAGATTGATCAGGCCGCTGACGGACTCAATCTTCTGCGCGCGGCTGGCGGTGAGCAGCCCGACTCCGCCGAAGGTGAGCGAGCCGATTCCGGCAATGAGCGCGATGCCGGCTGTCGAGCCCATCACGCGCATGTGGAAGAAAAGTACGCCGAAGGCCAGCAGTAGCCCGACTTCGATGATCATCAGGATCAGGCGGCTGGAGGCCAGCGCGAGCAGGAAATCGCCGCGGCGCATCGGCGTGCCGACAAAACGCTTGAGCAATTTTCTCTGGCGCATATCGACCAGCGCGAAGCCGATGCCCCACATCCCCGAGTTCATCAGGTTCATGCCCAGTAAGCCGGGAATCAGGAAGTCGATGTAGCGCGAACCGGGCTCGGAGGAACTTACTGGTTTAGTTGGCACTGGATCTTTGCGGCCGGCCGCGGATTGCAGGGCATCATTCACCTCCGCTCTGGCCAGGACACTTTCAGGGCGGGCCGGGTCGTAGCGATACGTGAAGGTTCCGTTAGCGCCCGGTTCGATGGCCACATCGACTTTGCCCAGACGGAATGCCTGGTGAGCAGACTCCGCGTCGAGGACCTGGACTTTGAACTGCTTCGCCTGCGGAGACTTCTGAAGCAGGGTTTGCGCGCTTTTCGCGCCTTGCACAACTGCAACGGAGACAGTGCCTTCGGGCTTGTTGCGGAACGCGATTCCCAGCCCCAGCGCCAGGAGCAGGGGAAAGATGAAAACCCAGAACACGACTTCGGGCTCGCGCTTCAACTCCAGCATGCGCGCCATCAGGAGATGGGAGTAGCCGGCCCAGCGACCGTTGCGGCGCTGCGGGGGCGGAGTCGCGGGTTGAGTCCTGACTGGAGTTTCCTGGGCTACGCTCATACGGACTCTCGGGCTTTGTACTTCGTTGTGGAGCACCCGGGTGAGGCGTCCGGGGCTACACAATCGCTCAATCTTCGCGCAGGTGGCGGCCTGTCAGCCGCACGAATACATCTTCCAGGCTCGCCTGCCGCGTGGTCAGATGCTGCAGCTTGCCGCCTTGCCTCTCGATCGCTTCCAGCAGGGCGGGAATGGTCAGATGCGGTTGTTTCACGTTCAACGCAATCAGGCCATCGTCTTCGCGAACAGACTCCACGCTGGGCAAACTGCGCCACGCATCCTGTGCGCCGTCACCGCCATTGCCGTCAACAAGAAATTCGACGAGGTGATGTCCGCCGAGGCGGGTGATCAAATCAGGCGGGGATCCCTCCGCGATGACTTGGCCGTGATCGATGATGGCGAGGCGATCGCAGAGCCGCTCGGCTTCATCCATGTAGTGCGTGGTCAGCAGCACGGTGCCGCCATTGCGCTGAAAGACGCGGATAATGTCCCACAACTGGCGCCGGCTCTGCGGATCCAGGCCGGTCGTGGGTTCGTCAAGGAAAAGAATTTTCGGATTACACACCAGCGCGGTCGCGACTGCCAGACGCTGCCGTTGGCCGCCGGAAAGTTTGCCGACCCAGGCGTCGGCTTTCTCGGTAAGCTGCAACTCTTCCAGGACTTCATCGGTGGATCGCGGCTCGCGATAAAAGCTGGCGAACAGGTCGATGGTCTCGCGAACCGTTAGTTTGTCTGAGAGACGCGTCTCCTGCAGGGAAATTCCGAGCCACTCGCGCATTTCGCGCTCGTTCTCGTGCCAACGATGGCCCAGGATCGAGACCATGCCGGAAGTTGGCGCGAGCAGGCCTTCGAGGATTTCGATAGTCGTGGTCTTCCCCGCCCCGTTCGGCCCCAGCAGGCCGAAGCATTCTCCTGCCTGGATTTCAAGATTCAGCCCGCGAACGGCTTCAACTTTGCCATCGTAAGTCTTGCGCAGATCGCGGCATTCGATGGCGGTAGGCATTGGGAGATTGTACCGAAATGCAGAGTCCCGGGTCGGAACTTAGATGTTCGTGATTGCGGTGAGCGCACGGGCACGCGGCAATGATGGCGCACTCTGGCATGGCGAGAAGACCCCCGGACGAGGTGTCCGGGGCTACACGGGCGTTTGGGGCAACAGATGCGGCCGGTTTACAAGCGCCAGCTATCGGCCGAAATATTTTGCGTTGCGCTCGGTGAAGGCGTTCCACTTTTCCGGTAGATCATCGAGAGCGAAGATCGCCGAGACCGGACACACCGGAACGCAAGCGCCGCAATCAATGCATTCGACGGGATCGATGTAGAGCAGTTCCTCGGTCGCGTAGGCGGGCTCGTCTTTTTTGGGATGAATGCAATCCACCGGGCACGCATCCACACATGCGGTGTCCTTGGTGCCGATGCACGGTTCAGCAATCACATAGGTCATATCGGTGTTTATTCTCCTGGGATGGTTACCTTTATCTTACTACCACGGCGGCGTGCGCGGGCAAGCCATAGAACGGCACATTCTAGCAAGAAATCCGGGAGATGGTACAGCGCCGAAGCGCGCCGGACTGGAGCATCGCACCCTGTGTTCCTCTGTGTCACCATGGTGACTCTTGTAATCTTCAACCCGGGGACACAGAGGAACTCCGGACTACCGTCGCGGGCCTGCATGACGGAAGTAACTGGCGGAGTCCGGATGAGAATGCGTTAATGATGCACACGCGGCAGTGACATTCGACGTTGAAGGGCCCCCATCATGAACAAACTCAACGTTGTGGTTTCGCTGATTACTAAGGAAAACGATTATCAATTGGAGCAAGCCGCGTCGGCGGAAGCGGCTGCAGCCAAGCTTGGGGCTAACGTTCAGATCGTTTATGCCGGCAATGATGCTGTGCAGCAGACCCAGCAGATTCTGGCCTTCATTCAGGATCCAGCCAAACGGCCGGACGCAATCCTTGCCGAACCCGTGGGGACAAGCATGGAGCAGATTGCGCGCGCGGCGGTAAGGGCGGGCATTGGCTGGGCAATCATCAACTCTAGTGCGGAGTACCTCACCGAATTGCGGAGGCAAGCTAAAATTCCCGTTTTCTCCGTGCTGAGCGATCACGAAGCGATTGGGAAAATCCAGGGCCAGCAGATGGCGGCATTGCTGGGGGATTCGGGAAACGTCCTATACATCGAGGGACCGTCGGTGAGAGACGTCGCCAAATTGCGCACCAAAGGCATGCTCGCGAGCAAGCCCCCTGGCGTGAGCGTAAAGAGCATCAAGGGTGACTGGACTCAGCAGAGCGGATTCAACGCTGTTAAGTCGTGGCTGGCACTCACCACATCGCGGCAGATGAAAATCAACCTGATTGCCTGCCAGAACGATGACATGGCCGTTGGAGCTCGCCGCGCTTTTGAGGAACTTGGAGATTTGCAGGAACGCGATGCCTGGCTGCATCTGCCATTGACCGGTTGCGACGGGGTGCCGCGCGCCGGGCAGGAGTGGGTCCGGCAGAAACGCATGACGGCCACAGTGATAGCTCCTGCTTTGATCGGCGAAGCCATGCAGATACTCGCTGCGGCCATGAACTCAGGCTCGCAGCCGCCTGAGCGTACCGTGATCTCTCCTACCTCCTACCCTGCAGTTGAGGATTTGCGGACCGGGCAAGCGCAGGGCGCGAACGCCTAGATCAGTCAGGGTTCATGTCAAAATAGAAAAGCTGGCAACTTGCGTTGCCAGCCCTCCACTGTTTCCTTGCAGTTCTCACAGTTACCGGCGGTATCCGCGGTGGCCGCCTTCGCTGTGGAATCCCCGCTCCGCGTGGACTTGGCCGCCGTTGTACCCGCGGGCGTAGCCGCGATTCTGGAACTGCCCGCCATTGTACCCACGGTCGTAGCCGCGGTTCGCGTAAGCATGCCCGTAACCCTCGCGGGCGTATCCGCCGTATGCCTCATGTCCATGGCCCCATCCACGGCCATGCTCCCAGGCTTCGTGGCGGAAGCGGTCGCCGTCCCAATCGCGATGGTAGTATCCGCGATACCAGGGGCCCGCTCCGATGAAGACTCCATTCACGAAATAGCTCGGCCCGTAGTAATCGTAGGGCGCGCAGGCGTAAGGGTAATAATCGTAGTAGCCGTACTCACAAACCGGCGGGCCCGCGACATACGGATGCCCAACCACAACGCCTACCGGTCCCACTCCAATTCCAACTGAAACCTGTGCCTGCGAATACGCCAAAGGCACCATCAACACTGCCAACAACGGCACGTATTTGAGATATCGCATAAGAACCCCCCGACTCGAGCCGAAAAGTGCTCCGAACTCAGACTGTCTGGCAGGCCGTTTTCTTGTTTCTTGCCTTGCCTCGGTCCGCTTGCTTCTAGTAACTGGAACCTCAGCGGGGCGAAAAAGTTGCGGAAATGCGAGTGGTTGATTTAAGCCATGTTGCTTAAATTCAGCCACTTAGGAAGTACTCGCAAAGGAATGACATTAAGCGAGATGAGGCAGCGGGCAGATCGCCAGATCGCCTGGATGCGAGTCTCCATCCTCGCACGTTTGAGGCGGACATTCGGAGTGCTCAGTTGAACCGCGCAATGGGCTGTCCCAACGTGGTCCGTCGCGACTTTATGCGTTCACCAGCTGTTTTCTCTCGCTGGATTCATATTCCACGATGTAGCCGGCTACCGCGCTGGCCGCGACTGTGAGGGGAGAGGCTAGGTACATCTGCCCGGGGCCGCTGCGGCCGGGGAAGTTGCGGTTTTGGGCGCTGATCACTACCTGATCGGGGCGCGTTGAAACGCCCGGCCCGGCGTTGATGCAGGCGCCGCAACTCGGTTCGATCACCTGCGCTCCCGCTTTCTTGAAAATATCCAGATATCCCCGACGCAGGCAGTACTCGCGCGTCTCCTGCGAGCCGAACTGGATGTAGAACTTCACCGACTCGGCGACGCGCTTCCCTTGCTTCAGCGCATCGGCGAGAACCTGCGCGTACATGTCCATGTCTTCGTTCTTGCCTGCGGTGCAGGTCCCGCCATAGGCAATCTCCACCGGCACGGGCGTGTTCAGGTCACGGACATACTTTCCGTTTCCTGGATCGCCCGGGGTAGCGACCATGGGAGTGATGTCGGCAGCATCGAGTTCGATCACATGCGCGTACTGAGCGCCAGGGTCGCTGTACAAACCCTCAATCATGGCTTCGGCTTTTTTGCGATCCATGCCACGGCGCTCGACGAGGAAATCGACGGCTTTCTTGTCAGGAGCGACGATGCCGGTGAATCCGCCGATCTCGGCGGCCATGTTGGTCATGGTGGCGCGCTCGTCCACGCTGAGATCTTCGATCGCCTCGCCCGCGTACTCCATCACCTTGGCCAGGGCCTTGCCGCTGCGCACGTAATCGAGGCTCAGAATCTTCAAGATGAAATCTTTAGCCGTGACATTCGGATGCTTCTTCCCACGAATGGTGATCTTCACCGACTCCGGGACCTTCACGCGGACGTCTTTGGTGATCCAGGAATTAAAAACGTCGGTGGTGCCAATCCCGAAGGCTACGCAGCCAATCGCGCCCACGTGGGGCGTGTGCGAATCGGAGCCGATGTTCAACTGTCCCGGCAAGGCATAGCTCTCGAGAACGATCGAGTGGCAGATGCCTTCGGAACCTTTGCGGTCGCTCAGCTCACCATGCAGCCTGATTCCCTGCTTCTTGGCGAAATCCTGCTGCTTGAGTTTGAGTTGCGTGGCGAGATCGAGCAGTCCCAACTTCTTCTTTTCTTCGGAGATGACTTCATCGAGGAAGGTCAGATGGTCGCGGAAGAAGATGATCGTGGAGGGATCGTTGACCTTGGCATCTTTGCCGACGTAACGCTCGAAGAAAATGGCGGCCATAGGGGTGACATACTCGTGGCTGAAGCGCAGGTCGGCTCGGGCGAAGCCAGTGTCGCCGGGTTGGACACTGGGGATGCCGACGTCATCAGCCCCTGCACTGGGCCGAATCATGTGGCGCGCGAAAATCTTTTCGGCGACGGTCATTGGGCGGCGCTCGTCTGCTCCCTTGATGGGCGGCAGGAATACTTTGCCCTGCAGGCGTGCTACGTTGAACGGAAACAGGCCGCCGTATTCGATTACTTGGCGCGTGATTTCATCTTCGCCTGCGGTGAATTCGCTCAGGGCGATCTCTTCCCCGTTGCGAATGCGGTCGATCAGAGAGAAATTCGTTGAAGTCAGCAGGCCGAGGTTCTGGCAATTCTGCTTGTAAATGCGCTCGATATTTTCCGCGATCACTACGCAGATTCCGGCGCACATCTCAGCGTAAGGCGACTGTTCCCTGCTCGATCCCTTGCCGCGGCGTTTGCCGCTCACCGCGCAGACGAAGCCGCCGCGCTTCACGTCTCCACGCGCAATGGGGGTCACATTGCCGCACTTCAATCCCAGGTAAGGAATCTCACCTAGAGTCTCATCGAAGTAGAAGCAGTAATGCGCGGGCGTAATTTCGTCGGTGGAAATGTCATCGCGCAGCTTGGGATTGTTCGCGGGATTCTTGCTGTCCCAGGGCAGATCTTCGCCCGCCAGTTGGCGTTTTATCAGGTCGGGATCGTCGGTGAGAAAGAGAATGCGGCCTTGCAGCCGAACCTTATCCGGGCGTTTTTCGATTTTGCGTTCGAGGAGTGAGCTGATCACGGGCTTGACCTGAGGAGTTCGAGATTGGCCGACCGGAGCGGAGCCGGCGTCCCACATGAAGGTATTGTAGCGCTGGGGCGGACGAGGCGTCCGCCGTACACAAGCAACCGGTCAGTGATGCGCGTGCAATGATTTGTCGAACTTCTCGCCCGCCGTTATCGCGACCGCTAGCCGGTTCTCCTTTGGAGCGAGGGGACAAGTGGCGTACGGGGTCACCGCGCAGGGTGGGTTATAAGCGCGATTGAAATCCAGCACAACGGTTCCGTTGGTCACCGGGCCGGTATCGAGGAAGCGTCCGCCGGGGTAAGTGGCGCTTTTTGCGCTGGTGTCGCTGAAAACGAAAAACAAACCCTTGGCAGGATCTCCGCCGAGCGCGGTGAGCTTGAGCTCCTGGCCGCCAAGCGTGAACACGGCGGTCCCTGGTACCGGCTCTGCCATGACATCTCCGAGAACGTTAGGAACCTGCACCGTCTTCTTCCCATCGCCGGGAAGCCATTTCGCGGTCACGCGATAGTCCATATTGAGCGGGAAAAACTGCATACCCTTGAACTTCCGCGCATACTCGCTATCCGAATCTTTCACCCGGATTCCAACGCGCTCGCCGCGCACGATGACATGAAAGTGCAGCGTTCCCAACTCCACCTCGGTTTGGTGCCGCGAGCTGTCAGGCTCGAGTTTCGCGCTGGTGACGCGCTTGTTGTCAATCGACGCCTGTGTTTCGGGCAATAATTTCAGGGTGACGTCTTTGCCGTCTAGGTCGAACTCTCCGGCGTGGCCCGGTCCTTTGGGAAAGACGATGGCATTAGAAGGGTCGCTCCCAAATGCATTAATGCCCGGCTTGAGCCAGAAAAGGCCGACCAGTGGCAACCAGTTTGTCTTGAGATCATCGGTCTCGGCCGCCTTCCATTTTTCGAAGGAATGGATGTAAGCGGCATCTGGCGCACTCGATGAGTCTGCTGCCCGGGCAGACGCGGCCCACGTCGCCAGCAGCAAGACTGCGAGAGGTGCATACAGAGTACGCATATTCAGAACTCTTACCTGCGATATTCGCGCGGATCGGGCAAAGGATCCAACCCGCGGCCGGCGAAAATTTCCTGGAACTCATGCACCAGGGCATCATGAAGCAGTCCGTTGGAAGCGAGCGTCTCGCGGCTGTTCAGCTGGAACGGAGAACCGTCGAAACCGCTGACCTTGCCGCCAGCTTCTTCGACAATCAGCACGCCCGCCGCAGTGTCCCACGGATTGAGATTGAATTCCCAGAAACCGTCGTAGCGTCCGCAGGCGACGTCGCAAAGGTCGAGGGCCGCCGATCCTGCCCGGCGCACACCGTGGGTGCGCAACGTGATCTGATGGTAGAAAAAAATGTTGGGATTCTTATGGCGCTTGTGGCTGGGAAATCCGGTGGCGAGCAGGGATTCTTTCAATTGGCCGATCTTCGATACGTGAATGGCCTTGCCATTCAACTGCGCTCCCTTACCTGGCTCGGCGCAGAACAGTTCATCCCGGGTGGGGTCGTAAACGACCGCAGCGACTCGCTTCTGGGAATCCGCGATTCGACGTTCGATCGCAAGGGAAACGCAGAACACTGGAAAGCCGTGGGCAAAGTTGGTGGTCCCATCCAGCGGATCTACATACCAGCGATATTCGTTGCCGCGATCGTTGAGGCCCTGCTCTTCACCTAAGACGTCGTGCGATGGAAACTGCTTGGCCACGCGCTCGCGGATGAGCACCTCGGAGGCACGGTCCGCCGCCGTGACCAGATCAGCGTCACCCTTGTATTCAATCTTGAGTCCCTGATGAAAATATTCGAGGAGCAATGCGCCAGCCTCGCGGGCGATGGCGGTCATGGCAGGAATAAAACTTTGGGTCTGGCTGGGAGAAGACATCATGCTTGGACTTTCGGCATCCGGCTTTGGGCTTCACAGTTCGGAATAGGGTTGAAGGTCGAGAAGAAAAAAATGCCGTTACGAGCAGGCCGAACCTTACTTCTTCCCGCCTTCCTCAGCGATGTACATAATTTCGTGCTTGAAGATGAACAGATTGGGCGCGCCTTCGCGGGTCAGCCGGACCATGTTCTTGTCGAAATACTCGATCCAGCCGTGGACGGTCTGGCCATCCATAAGTTTGACCGATACCGGCTTCTGCTTCTCTCCCAGCGACTTGAGGAACAAGGCCTCCTCATACGTGTCCTCCGGAGGAGGCGTCCGGCCGCGCTTTTGGTGATTATTGCCCTGCTGCTGGCCTTGAAAGGACATGCAGGCATTGTACACAATGTCTTCAGTCTCACCGCACGGAGCCGTTGGAGTCAGGAGTAAAATGCCTGCTGAATTCCCGCCGCCACTCAGGAGGCACATCGTGGTTCACCGCTGTATCCTACTAGTCGCTGCGTTCCTGTTGTTGACATCCAGCATCGTGCCGCAATCGCCCAGCCGCGGCTTTCCGACTCCGCCTCCATCGCTCGACCAGGAAAAACAAGCGCCGGGGCAAAATCCTTCAACAACCGCCCGGCACACCGATCTGGAACAAGCACAGCGCGAGGCCGATGAACTGGCTCGCATGGCCCAGACCGTTCCCGCGGACGTAACGAAGGTGCGCGAGGGCATGCTGCCCAAAGATGCCATCGAAAAGCTGAAGCAGATTGAAAGATTATCGAAGCACCTGCGCGCGCAGCTCAATCCCTAGAGCAATTGAAGCCTCAAACAAAGAAATCGCGATGTAGGGACAGCCTCTCAGGCTGTCCAGTCGGAGCGAAGCTCCCAGCATGTGTTCGCGCATGATCAGGGCCGGGCCATGCCTGGCTGGGCAGCCTGAGAGGCTGTCGTTGCGTCGATCCCCGTCTCAGAACGTGAGCTTGATGGCGAACTCCGCCTCCCGCGGCGCACCCAGCGAGAACGTACCCGAGCCCGGCCCGATTCTGGTGGACTGCTTGGCGTTGCAACTGATGCAGGCGGAGAAGTTGGTCAAATTATTTATGTTGTAACCGGGCGTCCCTCCCAAGATGCCGCTGGGTAGGTTGGCAGGCCCATCAAAGTTCGCGAAGTTGAACGCATTGTAGAACGTGACGGAGGGCTGGAGCGAGACTCGCTCCTTGAGGTGCAGCGTCCAGGCCAGGCGGAGATCGATGGACTTAAGCCAGCCCAGCCCGGCATTCCCTAAAGGCGGCGTGTTGATGCACGGAATGCCATTGGACAAGAACCCGTGTTGCCCCACGGAGCAGCTGACAGGCGTGGTCGCGCCCAGGGAAACGAGGTCTTGCTGGGTCATGATGCCGGCATTCAGCAGGGCCTGTCCAGCGGGCGTGACGTGGCCCCCGGAGGTGGTCAGATAGTTGCTGACAAAGTGATTCAGCCCGCTGGGGCTTACGCTGCGGCCGAAAGATCCTACGTTGGATCCGGGCACAATGTCCCCAACAGTTCCGTCGCCGGTCACGTCACTGATGAAGATGTCTCCGCCCTGAAACTCCTGGGGAAGAGACATGGTGAGCGGCAGCGGCGAATCGATGTGGCCAATCCCGCTGAGCTGGAAGCCTTTCACCAGGTCGATAATGGCACCGAACGAAAGCTGATGCTTGCGATCCTGGCCTGCCGGGCCAAAGAAGCGGTTGGGACTCCTGTAATCGCGCGCTGCCGTGAGGAAATCCTGATCGCCTTGGATCGTGCTACCGCCGGTGGGAACATTGTTCTGGAATTTCGAGAAGGCGTAGGAAATCTGCAGATTCATGTGAGTGGCGCCGCGGAATGGGCTCTGAACATCTGAGCGCAATGAGGTTTGAATGCCAGTGTACAGAGACCGTCCCACCGGGAAAAACATCTCATTGGCTCCGACGTTCGGGTTAATGCCTCCGAAGGCCGCATTCGGCAATCCGAACAAGGCGCAGGGGAACCCTCCGCAGTAAGCATTCGCCGAGTCAAGCCCATTCTTGGCGAAGTTGATGATGGTTGCCCCTCCCGCCAGGGCACACTGAATGGCGGCTTCGCTGTATCCGCCGCCGCAGTTGTAACTCTGAGTAGTCGCCGCGATCGCAGCCTGTGCCGCTCCCATATTCAGGTTGCGCGAATCGCCGACCTGATTGGTATCGACACCGAGAAGAAAGTGCGTTCCAACGTTTCTCACGTAATCCACGGACAATATCGTGCCGCGCTTGATCTGCTTCTGGAAGCCGAGATTCATCTGTACGGAGCGCGGACTGACGTAGGTAGGTGCCAGCAGGCTGGCAAACGTATTCAGGTTATTGCCGACAAAAAAGGCATTATTGCTCGGTCCAGCCGCGGCGACCGCCGCCTCATAGGTGTGCTGCAGGTCCGCGATGGCGCTGCCCACGACTACTCCATTGACGGTTGCGCCGATGGGCTGACCGCAAATCTGACTGGCGATGTCGAGGCCATCCGAGGTGGTGTGCACCGAACCGTCTGGCCAAGGCAGGTTGCCGGAAGGACATAAATTCATGCTGCCGAACACCTGCGCCTTCTGCAAACGGACAGTGCGGTCGAACAGGGTGTTGTTAAACAGGTTGTTCTCGTAATAAAGTCCGACGCCCCCGCGGAAGACGGTCGTCCCTTTGCCGCTCGGATCCCACGCGAAACCAACTTGGGGACCGAAATTCTTGTTGGGCTGGTGCACCCGGTTGCCCAGACCGCCGTAGCCGAATTGGTCGAGAAGATTACCGTTGCAACTGATCAGGGTGGTGGCGGAACACGGGATAGGAGCCAGGTCGCTGTCGGTTCGGCCCGTGTCACGGACATAATGCAGACCGTAGCTCAGCGTCAGGTTGGGCCGCATCTTCCACACATCTCCGGCGTAGAACTCGATGCGTGTATCGGAATTCCCGCCGCCCGGGTAGCCGAAAGACGGCTTTTCGCTG
This sequence comes from Acidobacteriota bacterium, assembly GCA_003223595.1. GTDB lineage: Bacteria > Acidobacteriota > Terriglobia > Terriglobales > Acidobacteriaceae > Sulfotelmatobacter. The sequence continues at coordinate 7,039 of QHVR01000118.1, read as the reverse complement.
AAGAATCCCCGCCCGTTCGCCACCGTAATGCCGGTAACGGCATAGTTCAACGGATTAGTCGCAGCGCCTATCAGAGTGCCAAGGTTGCTGGTGTTAGCAGGATCGGCAGTGACCGTGGGCGCATCGGCGCCGAACGCGGCAAAACCGCCAGCCGCAATACGGTTCACGGCGAAACCATAGCGGAAAATGTGATTCTTCCAGGGTTTGGAACCGTCGTACCTGGCCTGCTTGTTGCTCTGAATCGTGACTTGCGGTGCGAGGTAATTCGGGCCAGTGACCAACGCGCCGATCACGATATTGAGGCTCGGGAAAGGATCGTAAATACCGCCACCGGACGCGGGTGAAATGCCGTTCCAGAACTTGCCATAGCCGAAACGTAGGCTATGAGTAAGAGAACCAGTGTTGAAATCCAGACCAAGAGCATGCCCCTGGGTATTGTCGCGGTTCAGGAAGGGCGAGAAGTCAGAAGAGGGCCGTAGCACGCTGTTGTCGTTGTACGTGAAGCGGTAGAAAAGATGGGCATTGTGGCGGAATACATAATCCAGCTTGCCGAGATATTCCGTGTCCCGAAAAGGCGCGTGATACGCTCCCGAGAGGCTGGCGAAGTTTCCCGGAAAGACCACTGCATTCTGGAAATCCTGCTTCGTATGCTGGACATCGGCAAAGAAAAAGAGCTTGTCCTTAATGATCGGCCCACCCACGTTGCCCCCGGGCTGGTTGCGCTGGTAAGGAATGGCCTGGCCGCCGGGGAACTTGGCAAATCCCGCCGCCTGGTCGCGGAAAAAGTAGGTGCCCTGGCCGTGCAAGCCGTTGGTGCCAGATTTGCTGGTGACGCTCATCGTTCCCGACGAGGTGAGCGAAAACGATAGATCAAGGCTGGATTGCGCGACCTGAAATTCTTGAATGGCGGTGGCAGAAATATTCTGGGTCGTTGTGCCGACATTTTCGTCGCTGATATCAATGCCGTCCAGCTCGATGCGGGCCGTTCGTCCGGCGCGACCTCCGATGGAGACGGACAAAAAACCGTTCTTGGTGGGATCGAATCCGGATCCATCTTCAATCTGAACGCCCGGCGCTAACTGCGCCAATTCGAGAAAGTTCCGCCCATTGATAGGCAGATTTTCGATCTGCTGCGGCGTCACAACGCCCTGCACCGTCGCTTGCTCGGTGTTCACGGCAAAGATCGACCGTTGCACCTCGGCGAGCTTGTTCCCTTGCCCTCCAGCGAGCCGCACATTTCCTGTTGCGAGAACACCCACCTGGACCGTAAGCACCAGTTCCGGTGTTTTTAAGCCGTTTGCCTCAACGTTGACCTTGTAGCGACCGGGAACAAGGGGACCGGCATAGTACAGTCCGGACGAAGTCGTTGTGAAAATCGCGGTCTGATTCGTGCCGAGATTCGTGATCGTAACTTTAGCTCCGGAGACAACCGCACCGGATTGATCCGTCACCGTGCCCACGATGCTGCCAGTGGAACTGGTCTGGGCCGTAGCGATAAGGCTTGCGATCGCTAGAAAAAACAGAGCCACCGCCACCCTGCTGAATCGCTGACGACCGAATCTGGAGAATATGCAGTTCAATTCACCCACCTTCCGAGGATAAAGTCTTGTTGACAGCTGTATTGCAGTGCTTCTGCGGGCCGACATAACAGGCCCCAAGCTGGGACTGCTGGTTGAGTCTCAGAACTCTGACTTGACAGTGTAATATCCCGCGCGATGGCGCACATGGTAAGCCGACGCGTCCGGCACCCCGGTCACTTTGACCTCGATACGACGAAATTCGGAAAACGAGGTGCGCTGCGATGGATAATACGCGAGAAGATATTGCGTCCGCAGTTCGTCGCTTATTTTACGGAACGCCTCGTCCAGTTGCCCAATGGAGGTCGCGTAGTAGTACTTCCCTCCCGTATCTTCGGAAAGCTGAATCAGCGCGTGTTCTCCGCCGGTTTCGCGTCCTGCACTGCTCTCGATGGGAACGATGATAATGGAATAGACGATGGCCTCGGCTTCTTCAGCCGCGCGGAGCGCTTCCTTATAATCGACCTTGCTGATGGTATCGCCACCATCTGTGATCAGTACCATCACCTTGCGTCCTTTGCGGTGGTCGAGCGACCGGGAGGCCAGGTAGACGGCGTCGTAAAGCGCAGTGGCAGCCCCGACCCGGATGTGATCGATGCCATCATCCACATGCTTGAGATCGGAGACATAGCCATGCGTGGTCTCCTGCACGACTTCGCTGAAGGCGTAAACGGAAATGGCGTCGACTGGCCGGAGGATGGTATGAACGAAGTGTTTGGCTGAGGCCTGCTCCAGGGGCAGGTCGCGTCGCGTGCTCAGGCTGGTGTCGATAGCGAGCGCAATTGAGAGCGGAACCGCGGATTCCTTATCGAAGACGGATATCTTCTGCTGCTGGCCATCTTCTTCGAGAATGAAATTGTCCTTCGTCAGACCACCGACTGGCGAACCTTTGGTGTCTGTGACGGTCACAAACACGTTGACCAGGTTGACATCAACTTTCAGAGTGGTGGATGACTGGCTCTCCGACGGTTTTTGCGCTGGCGCGCTGGACGTCTGCTGCCCCTGTAAGCCGGAGACCGAGAGAGGCAAGAGGCCCAGGAGCAGAGTCGGAATGAATTTTCTCATCGAGGGCTGAATTATACCTTTGCGAATTTGTACGCTTGATGCGGATCAGCCGAGGCCGTTCTGTTAGATGCGGTGCGCCCGTCTGGGCTGCCTGAGGTCACGAATTCGCCCGGGGAATTTCTGGCGGGAAGGCATCGCCGTCGGCCCACACGGCGCCGTCTTCGAAGTACTCCTTCTTCCAGATGGGGACTCTGCGCTTGAGAGTATCAATCAGCCAGCGGCAAGCGTCGAATGCGGCCGCGCGGTGCGCCGATGCGACCGCGATCAGCACGCTGGTTTCGCCGATCTGCAGGCGGCCCAGGCGGTGCACGATGGCTACATCGCGAACCTGGAATTTCGACAGCGCCTCGCTGGCCAGCGCCTCCATTTCCTGCAGCGCCATGGGTTCGTACGCTTCGTAATCCAGGTAGAGCGTCTTGCGTCCGCGTGTTTGGTTGCGCACGATTCCTTCGAAAGCCAGAGCCGCGCCATCCTCGCCGCGCTTCAAGGAGTCCACAACCTGCTCCGTATTGATGGTGTCGCGAGTAATGGACGCGTAGTGGCGAGCGACGGCGGGCGACTCGGCTCCTCCACTGACTGGGGGAAGCAGCGCGATCTCGTCATTAGCTTTCAGTTTGGTGTCAGGCGATGCGTAATGCTCATTGACAGCGAGCGCGATGGAGGAAAGATGCTTCTTCAGCGCTGGTATTTCGCGTTCGTACCGGCTGAGGATGTCGCGTACCGAACCCCCGTCTGGCAACTGCAGCGAGTCGCTGCTCTTGCCCGCCAAGTCTCGCAATACACCGAAAAAAAGCACGCGCACTTGCATTGCCCATCAGTGTACCGCGGCCGAGGATCGCGACTCCCCGGCGAGGCAGTTTCGCGATTAAGAACAGCGAGCAGTGCTCAGGGGACAGGGTGCAGGCAAAGAAAAGGCTTCAAGGCTCGAACTTTGAAACTTTGAAAGTTTGAAACCTTGAAACCTTTGTTTTTATCTATACCTATCTACGCCTGCGTCAGGACTCGATCATGTACCGGCTCCGGCTCTTTGACCGGTTGCGTCGGCTGATAATCCTGCTTCGGATCCTTCGGCGGAGTGGAAGGAATCATCTTGGCCGCAGTGCTCTGCTCCACCGTCGGTAGAGAGACTGCAAGAGCCTCATCGATCGTTTTCACAAAATGAACGTTGAGGTTCTCCAATTGCTCGGCCGAGAGATCTTCCTGAAGGTTCATCTTGTTTTCCGCGGGCAGAATCACATCGCGAACGCCTGCACGTTTGGCGGCCAGAACTTTCTCCTTGATACCGCCCACCGGCAGCACGTTTCCGCTCAGCGTGATCTCTCCAGTCATGGCCATCAGCGGCGTGATGCGCTGCTTGGTCAGCAATGAAACCAGCGCCGTCGCCATGGTCACGCCCGCTGAGGGACCATCTTTCGGGATCGCTCCCGCGGGCACGTGAATGTGGAGATCATGGCTGGCAAAGAAATCTTCGGGTACGCCCAGCCGATCCGCATTCGACCGCACCCACGTCAGGGCCGCTTGCATGGACTCCTGCATGACCTGCCCGATTTGGCCGGTCATGGTGAATCCGCCTTTACCTTTCATAGCATTGGCCTCGACGAACAGCACGTCCCCCCCAGAGGGAGTCCATGCCAGGCCTACGGCTACGCCCGGACGCTCCGTGCGCTCGGCAATTTCGCCTTCGCTGCGAATCTTGATGCCCCCAAGGAATTCCTGGATGACCTCTTTGCTGACGATCAGCTTCTCGGTTTTACCCTCAGCCAACCGGCGCGCCTGCTTGCGGCAGATGGTGCCGATGGTGCGTTCCAGGCTGCGCACGCCCGCTTCGCGCGTGTAGTGCCGGATCACGTAGCGAACTCCCTCTTCGGGAAATTCAATCTGCTCGCCGGTAATCCCGTTCTCGTCGATCTGTCGCGGGATCAGGTATCGGAACGCGATGTGTACCTTCTCTTCTTCGGTGTAGCCTTGCAGTTCAATAATCTCCATGCGATCGCGCAACGGCTCGGCGATAGGGTCGAGCATGTTCGCGGTAGTGATGAAGAGCACCTTGGAAAGATCGAAGGTCACGTCGAGATAGTTGTCGCGGAACGAGGAGTTCTGTTCGGGATCCAGCGCTTCGAGCAGCGCGGAAGCCGGGTCGCCGCGGAAATCGCGTCCCACTTTATCGATCTCGTCGAGCATGAAGACCGGGTCCTTGGTCTCGGCGCGGCGAATGCCCTGGATGATCTGCCCCGGCAACGCACCGATGTAGGTGCGCCGGTGACCGCGGATCTCCGCTTCGTCGTGCACACCGCCGAGCGAAAGCCGCACGAACTTGCGTCCGAGTGCCCTGGCGATAGATTTGCCGAGCGAAGTCTTGCCCACTCCTGGAGGTCCCACAAAGCATAGGATCGGACCCTTCATGTTGGGCTTCAGCCGGCGAACCGACAGGTAATCGAGAATGCGGTCTTTGACCTTCTCCAGATCGTAGTGATCGGCGTCGAGAATCTCCTTGGCTTTGGGAATCTCGATCTCCTGCCCGGAGGTCTTTGCCCACGGCAGCACCGCCAGCCACTCGATGTAGTTGCGCGTCAACGAATAATCGGCAGCCATGGGAGACATGCGGGAAAGGCGGCCCAGCTCTTTCAGAGCCTCTTTCTTGACTTCTTCAGGCATGCCGGCTTCTTCGATCTTCTTCTTTAGATCCTCAACGTCGCGTTGGCCTTCGTCCTGCTCGCCCAATTCTTTCTGAATGGCCTTCATCTGCTCGCGCAGATAGTACTCGCGCTGCGTCTGCTGGACCCGATCCTGCACTTCGCTCTGGATCTTGTTCCGCAGTTGCTGGACCTCGAGTTCCTTCGCCAGGTGCTGGTTGATCTTCTCCAGCCGCACGTGGATGTCGAGAGTCTCGAGCGTGTCCTGCTTATCCGGCGTCGAAAGCGATGGCAGAGACGAGGCAATGAAGTCCACCAGCCGGCCGGGCTCGTCGATATTCATGGCCACCGTGGAGAGTTCGTCAGAAAGAGTCGGCGAACCGGCTACAATCTGCTGGAACAAGGTTAAGACATTCCTTTGCAGGGCTTCGATTTGCGAAGTTGCAATGGGCGCCGCTCCCTCCGGCATTACGGAGTAGTGCGCCGTCATAAACGGAGTTAATTGTGTAAATTCACCTAAACGTATGCGCTCCAAGCCCTCGGCAAACACGAACAGGCTCTGGTTCGGCATCTTGACGACTTTATGTACGACTGCGGAAGTACCAACGGTATAAAGATCGCTCGGTTGAGGAGCGTCCACCCGCGCCTCGCGCTGGGCCACAACAATGATCGTCTTATCTTCCCCAAGAGAATTGATCAGTTGAACTGAACTTTCCCTCCCCACGGTAAGTGGCAAAACAGCATGGGGGAATAGAACCGTGTCCCGGACAGGAAGCACCGGGAGAGCCGTTTGCTCTTTTTCTTCCTTTTGCTTAGGAGTGCGCTCTGCTGGCGTCTGCTGGCTCATTGTTCTCCTTGAGTGTAACTCGCTCAAGTTTAGATGTTGTGGTAGGGGGAAAGGTTTCAGACGGGCCGGAACGATTCCCAAGTGCTGATTCTATTCCGTTATCTCAGGATCGGAATGTGCCTAAGGTGCAGAGGCTAACGCGGCGAACCCTGGCTGGCAAGTTCTAAAAAGGAAGCATGCTGGTCGATCGCAGGCAGATCGCGAACTTCGAGGCTAGATTCCGCTACAAAATAGAACCTCCATCCCGCGCGCTTGAGTTCGACGCCAAAATGAGCGCGCGGGGTGGTTGCCCAAATAAGAAATATCTACTTTTCGAAAACGTGCTTAGCTTTGTCGCCGCGAAACACCATTTCCTGCACGATTCGGTCATTACCCGCGATTTCGTAGACGGTCTGCGTCTGTGGCGCCTTCTGCGTCAGCGGGACGAGAGTGCATTTCACTTTGAATTCATCGTTGCCAATCTGGCGCCGGAACACCATTACGTGTTCGTCGCCCTGCATGGTGTGGCGCACCACATACTCGCCTGCGGGCAAGTTAACGGATGCGATCCGGACCGGAGTATCGAATTTCACCCGGTTCACTTCCTTGATTCCCAGATTGTTGTCGGCAGCCACTGCCATCACGCTGCACACGCATACTAAAAGTCCCAAAAAGCGCAAAACTCGCATAAAGCCTCCAATGTAGGATTTCGTGATCCCGATAAGAGATCAGGAGAAGTGTAGGAGCCTTGCGACAAATTCAATGTGCGCGTGATCACTACTATTTGTGATGGCGGAGTTGAAGTTTCATTTTGGGGTAAACTGCGCCAGATCTATGCCGCAGGGTAAACGCCCAGCACTTTGACAAAGTCCGCCACTTCTTCCAGGTGCCGCAGCGCATTTTGCGCCGGCTCATCATCACCGCGCAAAAAATCTACG
>QHVR01000204.1 GCA_003223595.1 Acidobacteriota bacterium | reverse complement strand
ACGTCTCGCGTTCCACGGCCGTGTACCATATGTCGGGCCGCCCATCATTGTTGATATCGCGAAAATCCGAGCCCATGCCTGACAAGGCGACGCCGTTGGGAGCATAGGCAACTCCGGCTTGGGTACCGACTTCTTCGAATTTCTTTCCACCCAGATTGTGAAAGAGGAAACCCGGGGTTGTGTCATTGGCAACAAAGGCGTCGAGGAAGCCATCGCCGTCATAGTCGGCAAACGACACGCTCATCCCCTTGCCCATGCGGGATGAAATTCCGGTTTCTTTAGAGACGTCGGTGAATGTGCCGTCTCCATTGTTGCGGTACAGACTGTTGTGGAGCGAGGCATAGACCTTGGGATGGCAGTAGCCGCGGACTCCGCTTTTCACGTGACAAAAGGGATCCTTGTTGACCTCCCACACGCAGTAGTTGACCACGAACAAATCCAGTTTCCCGTCATTGTTGTAATCGAACCAGCCGGCGCCTACCGACCACATCTTTTTGCCATTCATCTCTGCGCCCGCGAGGCCAGTTCTAGTTGTGACATCGGTGAACGTACCATCGCCGTTGTTGTGGAAGAGTTGATTCGCGGTTACGTTCGCGAGAAAAATGTCGGGGCGTCCATCATTGTCGTAGTCCCCGATGGCGACCCCCATGCCGTAGCCTGCCCCGGCGACTCCCGCACGCTCGGTGACGTCGGTGAAGGTGCCGTCGTGATTGTTGCGATACAGGCGGTTCCAGTAAGCGGGCGATTCCTTTTGCAATGACGGGATGGCTGCCCCGTTTACCAGATAGATGTCCAGCCAGCCGTCGCCATCGTAGTCGAGTAACCCCACTCCGGCGACCATGGTTTCGATCTGATTCTTGTTGGGTGTTGGAGAATTGCGAGTGATGAAGTTCACGCCCGCTTTCGAGGCAATGTTTTCAAATCGGATGGCGGAGGGTGGCGGCGTGCCGGCTCGCAGCGCGCCCAATCCAAGAACAAGAATAATGATGACGAAATAACGCATGAATGTGGATTATGGCCGGCAGGCAATGGAAATGACCTCACGCGGCGATCAGTAATCAATTCTATAGATGCGCACGCTTTGCGGAGGAATCTCCAGCTTGATCGAGAAGGTCTTCCCGTTTGCAGGGATTTTCTGATCGGTCGTGATCTCCCCAATGCCTGCAGCGGGTTTCTCCAACTCACGGCTGAACTCGACTGCGGCCGGCTTTTCCGAGTGATTGAAGAAAAAGACGAGGCGGCCTCTAGCGGCCTGCATTTCGCGAAGCTCGATGAGCGAGGGGGCATGCAGACTCGGGTGCGCTACTCCCGCCCATTGCGTCAGGATCGGTTCGAGCGGATGCATGGCGACCGGGTGCTCATAATTCTGCTGCCCCGCAAAGCTGCCGAAGATGATGGCGCTGCCTTTCTCGTAACGGTTTTCCCAGGCGATGGGAGTTCCGTCCGCGAGCTTCGCCACAGCATGCGCAGATTGGTCCTCGACCTCGAATTGCTCCTGGAACTTCATGGCTTTGAAGTGCGCGTCTCCCCACGCGACTTCGAATTCCTTGCCGGGAACTAGCTGCTTTTCGCGAACACCGAACATTTTGTTCCAGCCAAAGCCCGGAATCTTAGGTTCGGCATGGCCGCGTTCATCGACCCAACCCGGGCGGGCTTCAACAAAAAGGTGCCCGCCTCCTGAGACGTAGTCCTGCAGAGCACTGGCTTCGTCACTGGTCAGCATCAGGGGATAGGGCACGATCACGAGCTTGTACTTGCCAAGCCCATCGCGATCCAGTTCTCGCGAACTCAGGACATCTACCGGAACATTCCTTTCGAAGAACATCCGATGATATCCGGCCACCGCCTCGTGAATGGCGTTGCGGCTGCCTTCCTCGTCGTACCCGCCTAACAATGGAGCGAGCGGGCTGAACACGATGGCCACTTCCGCCCGCTCGGCATGAGACTGCAGCAACAGGTCAGCATTCTGCTGGATACGCTGCGCGATCTCTCCTGCATGGCGGCTGCGCTCGGTGAGCGTGCCATCCAGATTGATCATGCCGTAGCCACCGGATTCATACCCGGCATTCATGGGATAAAAGGCGTAATAGTTGATGGCTCGCGCACCCCGCGCGACCATGCCCCAGGTCCACAACTCAAGATCATTGGGAGTGACGGGCGAGCCGATGGTCGTGCCATGAACTCCGTAACCGCTCTGCAATTCTCCCACATAGAATCCGCGGCCCGCCGTCATGCTGTTGGTCAGGTCCATGGCCAGCACGCGGCGCTCGAGCGTCCAATTGTGCTCCGGGGCCGTGAGTTTGGGGTAAAAGCTGGTTCCGAAAAAGTCGACGGAATTCTTCATAACGTAGTCGTCGGAGAGATCGTAAGGGTCCGCCAGGGTCCGTACCAGCGGCGAGGGATTGGGCGCATGGCTGGTAGTCACATGCTGCGGATCGATGGCTTTGACAGCGTCGTTTCGTGACTTCAGGTCTTCGGCGAGCTTGTACCCGTAATAAATCCGCCAATCCATAAAGTCGGTGTAAGTCAGGATGGTTCCGTACCGCGGAGGCTCGACCTGATTCCAGTCCGTGAACGTGCGGTGCCATGCCTCATTGAGCCGGTGCAGCGTTCCGTATTTCGCTTTCAGCCAGATGCGAAAGCGCTCCATGCTGCTGGGGCAATAGCAGAACATGGGCTCCGACTTGTAGCCAATGCGAGCCCAGTTCAGGGCCGCCGGTTCACTCCATAGATCCCATCCAGAGAACGCCGGACTGCCTGCCACATGGCGCGCGACTTCCTGGAAAAAGCCGAGTACCGCCTGGCGCACGCCGCGATGATCAAAACAGTATCCAGGCGCTGCCTGCGAGGGGATCTGTTGGCCGTCTTGCGCGGCGTAATGACCATCCGGATACTTCTTCCCGACCCACTCAGGGGCTGAATCTACGTAAACCTGCACGATCACGCGCAAGCCAACTTCATTCGCCAATTGCAAAAGAAGATCGAGATTTTCGAGGTGATATTGTCCCTCTTCTGGCTCGCCGACGTTCCACTCGACCCATGTACGGACAGTGTTAAAGCCCAAGCCCTTGATCTTCTCCAGATCCTGTTTCCACAATGCAGGCGAATCGGCGGTAATGCTCTCCAGCATCGGGGCGCGGGCTTTGCCGCCGCTGTACCACACCGCCACGGGGAAGAAACTGTCGCCGCGCTGTTTCGACAGCGCGGTCTTCCCCTGCTCCGCAGATTCCTTTTGCGCACCGCTTTTGGCAATGGAATCTCTGACCGCTAAGATCACGCCGCCAAGCGCGAGGAGTGCGACAAGCGACGAAAAGTCCCGAAAAAATCGTTTCATTGAAGGTGAGGAGCACCATTGTACGCTGAATAATTCTGGCAGCCATCCTGTCTGGCGTAGATAATGGAGGCCTACTCAAACGTCCTTGCGCATATGACTGCATCAAGAATTCTCTCTTTTCTATTCTTCTTTTCTGTTTCCGCGGCCTGGGCTCAAGTTCGCGTCTGGCAGGGCACTTTGACCTTGCCTACCTATGAAGAGGATGCTCCAGATCCCAATCCTCCATTCGATCAATTTGCCAACGGCCGGTTTAATTATCCCTACACATTGCGCGACAACTTGAGCAATCGCCGCAAGGATCACGCATGGCGCGCGGTTTTTCTGGAAAACGAATACCTGAAGTGCTCCGTGCTGCCTGATCTGGGAGGGCATGTTTATACCTGCACCGACAAGATCAGCGGGCAGCCGATGTTCTATGCGAATCCTTCCATCAAGAAAGCCAACATTTCATACCGCGGCGCGTGGGCTGCTTTCGGCATCGAATTCAATTTTCCGGTCTCGCATAATTGGGTGAGCCTGTCTCCGGTTGATTTTGCATTCCATCCCAATGAAGACGGCAGCGCTTCTGTCCTGGTAAGCAACATCGACCGGGTTTACGGAATGCAGTGGTCAGTCGCACTGGTGCTGCGCCCGCATTCCACGGTGCTGGAAGAAAAAGTTGAGCTGAATAACCGCAGCGATGTCCGGCACCGTTTCTATTGGTGGAATAATGCTGGGATCCAGGTGTGGGATGACTCGCGTATTCAATATCCGATGCGCTTTACCGCGAGCCATGGCTTTCGGGAAGTTGAGCCCTGGCCGGTCGAGGCGGACGGTACCGATCTCAGCATCGTGAAAAATCAAACCAAGGGGCCGGTCTCGCTTTTCGTGCACGGCAGCCGCGAACCATTCATGGGCGTCTGGCATCCGCACACGAATACGGGAACCGTGCACTATGCGGACTACGCGCAATTGCCGGCCAAAAAAATCTGGTCGTGGGGCACCGACCCAGACGGGCTCGACTGGCGCAAAACGCTCTCCGACAATAACAGCGCCTACGTCGAAGTGCAGGCGGGATTATTCCGCAATCAGGAGACGTACGCATTTCTCGAGCCGCGGCAGACGATCAGTTTCTCTGAATTCTGGATGCCGGTGCGTGATCTGGACGGAATTTCCCGAGCCAACCTGGCCGGGGTGGTGCATCTCAGGCGGCAAGGGGACGC
>QHVR01000203.1 GCA_003223595.1 Acidobacteriota bacterium | reverse complement strand
CCTGCCTGGGCCCTTACAACTTTCATCTCTATAAAGTTGTGTTCGGCTACTCGTCCTCAAAAGTGATCTATTCCATGATCACCGAGTTGCAGGCGCTCAGTTTCGCAGGCATCAGCCACTTCCTGGAATTGTTGCTGGCTGCCGGCGCTTTCTTTGCGATCGGATGGCAAAAGAAGATCGATCCGTACAAACTGGTTTTGCTGGCGGTGGCCAGCATCTTCGCATTGCGCGCCACGCGCGACGCCTGGTTTCTTTGCATTACTGCGGCGGCCATGATCGCGGACTTTCCGGCATCGGCGGAGGCGCGCGAGCAGCCTCTGCGAGTTCGCGAATTCGCGGGCGCGGCACTCGTCGCGGCGATCCTGTTGTTGCTCGTTGCGGGCAATACCGAATTCAATACCCGCGGCCTGGATCGCGTGATCAGCGCCGAGTTCCCCGTGGATGCCGTCAATTATCTGCGCACGCACCCGCTGGGAGGGCCGCTCTACAACAGTTTCGACTGGGGAGGCTTTCTGTCCTTCTATATGCCGGAATATCCGGTGGCGATCGATGGCCGGACCGATCTCTACGGTGATGCAATGGACTCGCAGTTCTTGGCTTCCGAAGGAGCCGAAGCCTCATACGCCACAGATCCTTATCTGAACGAGGCGGGTGTGGTGATCCTGAAAAACAAAGTGCCGCTGGCCAAACTGCTGCCGACCGATAGCCGCTTCCGCGTCATCTACCGCGACGATGTGGCTACCGTGCTGGCGCGCAACTGACTCAGGGCTGGCGAGTGAATACCGCGGCGAGATCGTCGCTGTAGGCCAAACGGTACTGCGAAGACAGCGCGGGCAGCGTGGTCAACGCCTTCACCATTCCGGACTGCTTTGGCAACAGCAGCGTCTGCGCGTTGCCCAGGGCCGGATAGGCATCGAGACGCTCTCCGCCGGCGATTACTTTGAAGTAGCCGTCAGTGAGTTCATCGCCGTACAGCTCCGGGCGGCCGTCAATCGCCACCCGATATTCCGGCAGATACCAGGTCAGAAAACTTCCCCATGAATATTCATTGAATAATGGCTGCGGCAAGCCATGATCGCGGATGAAGTCGCACGCCTTCACCGGGAAAGTCTGGCTGAGGCGCGAGCGCAGCGCGTCCTGATGCGGGAGTCGAAAGGCGGCTAGTAGGAGGATGGCGGTGAGTATGACGGCGCAGGCCGCGTTCTCCCATGAGGCGCGGGAAGCCTCCTGCGACTCCCGATCCCTTGCCATTCGCTCTATGGCATCCGCAAGAATCGTGACTGCTAGTAGCGCCGCCATCCAGGCCTCGCGCTGAATGCGAAAGCCCAGCAAAGTTGCCGCCGTGAGCGCCAGCAATTCGAAAACCCTCAGCGAACGCCGCCTCCCCAGCGCGAGAAAAGCGGCCATAATCAGCAACATCAACGCGTAATCCTGCGGCCGCCGGAAACTCATTGCACGCATCTCGGCGAAATAAGAAAATCCCGCGGCGCTATACAGCGTCCGGTACGCTGCCGCAAACAGGTGAAGCGTATATGGATTGACCACGGCCGCGAGCAGAGAGCACGCCGACGCGATGAGAACCGGTTGACGGGCGAGGGGCCGAATCTCGCGGTCAAGCCAGTTGAGTGCCGATCTGCGCGGCCAGGACTCGATCCAGGTCGAAATGACGAACAGGATCAGCAGAAGCAAGCCGAGCAGAAATAGTGCGTGCAGGTTTGCCCAAAGCAGAAACAGCGCGGGCAAGGCATAGAGAGGCTTGACGTTTCCGGTTCTCCTGCTCGATTCCAGCAGAAGCAGTTCCAGACCGAAAAAGATCATGGAAATCGCGTAGGGCAGCGACTGCGAAGTTGGGATGACATACTGCGCGACGGCGCTGAGGCTCACCGCTGTCCAGAAGCTCGCTTTGGCTCCCCTGGCCAATAAGAATGTCAGCACTGCCACGGCTACTTTGAAAAACATCAACAGCAGGGGAATGGCACGTAATCCCGAGAGCTTGTACGCGACTGCGAGCAGTATGTCGTAACCCCAACTCGAGTCCATCCACGGCAGAGCTGGATATTGGGAGAAGAGTCCGCTGTGCGGCACAGAGTGGGTCTGTAGGATCCAGAGGCCGGTTCGCAGATGTATCCAAACGCTGTTATCGGAAATCGACGAAAGCTGGACTGCCTCATGGAGCGCCGACGCGGAGAACAGCAGTACAAGAGCAATAGTGCGCACAAGGGCAATGCTGGGCGCCCCGAAGTTCTTTCCCAGGTGCCGTTCGGGTCGAAATATCGCGCTCACAGTCATGCCAATGGCATCCTCTCAGCAGGAGGTTGAAGTTCCAACAACGACCATGCGCCGTCTCACTTAATCGGCTGGACAGTTTTCTGCATGGCGGCCGCCGCTGCTCCGCCTCCGTGGGCGTGATTGTGGCAACTGAGCGTGCACGAGCCGGTGGCGCGGTTGTAAGAGAGCGGATTGCTTCCGTTGGTCCCAACCACAGCGATATCGAAGTTCACCATCCGCTCCCCTGAAATCGTGGCCGAGCTCGCACCCATGCCATGCGACGTGTGGCAGGTGGAGCAGGAGAATCCGTCATTGATATGGAGCGCATGCTGGCTGAAGCTGGTATTTGCAACCAATTGGGTGAGATCGTGGCATTTCGCGCACATCGAGTAAGGGCCATTCGCCGCCGGATCCAGAATCGGATTGGGGAACAGATTCGTGATAGTGGTTCCCGGGCCCGATCCGGGCGCAACCTGGCTGAACTCGTAGCGCCGCTCCAGCAGATGCAGAAACTGCGACCCGTGCGGACCGTTGGGACCGGTTCCGCCGAACTCGCGATTGTCATCGCTGTTGTGGCAGTCGGTACAGAGAATACGCACGCCCATGGCGCGTCCCTGCGTGCGGCCATCCAGATTCAGCATGTAGCTCAGCAGGCTGGGCTGAGGAAAGGCGCTGCTGCGATCGTGCATCACCGGGTGACTCGAGGTGGAGGTCTGCGTCAGCTGCGGGACGATGTTCAGCGGATCTGCGCCGGCTACGGCCCAGATCGGCAGATATCCAAATACCGGCAATGATTGCTTTCCGCTGCTGGTTCCATGACAGCGCAGGCAATTCTCATATTGATTGACGGAGGGGTTCAACACGGTCGTACCATCGGTCGCGCTGATGCCTGCCACGCCGTTTTGCGATCCGCGGATCGCCGGGGCCAGCGGTGAAGTGAACGATGTCACCTGCTGCGATGCGTGCGCACTGTGACAGTCCACGCAAGTCGCATGACGGTTGTTATTCAGCAGTGGCGCTTCGTTCGTGTCATGGGTATTGGTTCCAGCCGGGTAAGGGTGCGCGATTTTGGCGAACTCGGCGTAGACGTTGGGTATAGCCGGAGAGATATTCGATCCGCCGTTGTGGCAGGTCATGCAGTTCTGCGTGGCGGAGTCCATGTTGGTCACCGTGGGTACGGGCCCGCGCAGCAGCCTGGGTCCCGCAAGCGAATTGTGGGGCATGTGGCAGGAGATGCAGGCATTCTGC
>QHVR01000202.1 GCA_003223595.1 Acidobacteriota bacterium | reverse complement strand
GATCGGAAAGTCGAGCGAGTTTTGCAGCAGGTTTCCGGCCTGGTTTTTGCAAACAGCACACAGGTTCGTAAACCATTCAAAGAATGGCTCCTCAGGTAGGACTCGAACCTACAACCCTTCGGTTAACAGCCGAATGCTCTGCCATTGAGCTACTGAGGAGTGTGGTTGACCTCATCATTATAACATTGCGACGCGGCTCCTGAAAATACGCTACGCTGGGTTTGAGGTGGGTATGGGAGGGCGTTTGCTTCTCTTTTCTGTGTGGTCTTTGTTGCTGGTGGTGCCGGATTCGCCTCCAGTGGCGACACCTCGGCCGGTGGCGGATTATTTTCACGGCACGCGGGTGATCGACAATTATCGCTGGCTGGAAAAGGCGGATTCCCCTGAGGTGCAGAAGTGGGTCGCTGAAGAGAACGATTACACTCGCGCTCTGCTCGATCCTCTGCCGGGGCGGGCTGCGATTCAAAATCGGCTCACCGAGTTGCTCTCGATCGGGAGCGTCAGTGCTCCGGTGCTTGCCGGGCGTCATTATTTCTATACTCGGCGCGAGGGGCTGCAGAATCAGCCGGTGCTGTACGTGCGCGATTCTCTGAACGGGAGCGATCGCGTTCTGGTGGACGCTAATTCTCTTGCCGCCGATGGCACCATCGCTCTCGACTGGTTTCAGCCTTCCGAGAACGGCAAGTATGTCGCCTACGGGACTTCTCCCAGCGGGTCGGAGATGTCGACTCTCCATGTGATCGAAACTAAAACCGGGGAAATTCTCCCGGACACTATCGAGCGCACGCGCGCGGCTTCGATTGCCTGGCTGCACGACAACTCTGGTTTCTACTACACGCGTTATCCGAAGAAGGGCGACGTGCCGGCGGGGCAGGAGATGTACAACCGCCATGTTTACTTCCATCTGTTGGGCAGCCCGGTAGAAACTGACAATGCAATTTTTGGAGAAGGGCGCGGCCCCGAGGACTGGCCCGGCGTTTCGCTTTCTAATGATGGCCGCTGGCTGCTGATCAACGTTTCCGAGGGCTGGACCAAGTCCGAGCTTTTTCTAATGGATTTGAAAAGCGACAAGGCTCCGATTCGCCTGACCACGGGAAAGAATTTTCTTTACAGCGACGACATTTACGATGGCAAGGTGTACATCACCAGCAACGAAGATGCGCCGCGCTATCGCATGTTCGTAACCGACGCCGGCAACTTCGATCGCGAAGCCTGGAAAGAAATCGTTCCGCAATCGGACGCGGTGTTGCAGGGCGCGGCGGTCTTCGGCGGCAAACTGGTGGCGCAATACGAGCAGAACGCGTCTTCGCAGGTGAAGACTTTCGATCTCGACGGCAAAAAGCTGAACGATATCTACGAATTCCAGTCCTTCACATTCGCGCCCTCGATTTATCGCTATGACTTGAAAAACGGGTCTACGTCGCTGTGGACCAAAGTCGATGCACCTTCCATCGACGCTTCGGCGTATGACGTCCAACAGGAGTGGTTCAACTCCAAAGACGGTACCCGCGTACCCATGTTCGTGGTGCACAAAAAAGGTCTGCAGAAGAACGGGAAAAATCCTACGCTGCTCACGGGGTATGGCGGATTCAACGTCAGCCTGACGCCGACCTTCAGCCGGACGGCGTATTTATGGATGGAGCATGGCGGAATTTATGCGGTTGCGAACCTACGTGGCGGGGCCGAGTTCGGAGAGGACTGGCATCGCGCCGGGATGCTGGACAAGAAGCAGAACGTGTTCGACGACATGATCGCGGCGGCCCAGCATCTGATCTCGGAAAAATACACGGACAAGCATCACCTGGCGATTCAGGGCGGATCGAATGGCGGGCTGCTGATGGGGGCGATGCTCACGCAGCGTCCGGACCTGTTTCGCGCGGTGGTGTGCCAGGTGCCGCTGCTTGACATGCTGCACTACCAGGATTTTCAGATTGCGAAGTTGTGGATTCCGGAGTACGGGACGGCGGAGAATCCCGAGCAGTTCAAGTGGCTGTATGCGTACTCGCCGTACCATCACGTGAAGACTGGAGTGGAGTATCCGGCGATTTTGTTTATGACTGCGGACACGGATACGCGCGTCGATCCCATGCATGCGAAGAAGATGACGGCGCTGATGCAGGCTGCGGCTGGAAATGGGAGCAGCCATACGCGGCCGATCCTGTTGCGCATTGAATCGAAGGCGGGGCACGGGGCTGGGAAGCCGGTGACCAAGCAGATTGAGGAATTCACCGACGTGTATTCGTTTTTGTTTTGGCAGTTGGGCGTTAAAGAATAAACTCACCACGGGGGGCACAGGGGAGCACAGAGGGATTCAAATTCCCAAGCCTGTCGCACACAATGCGAAAGGATAGGGCAACAGGGATTTCTCCGCTGCGTAACGTAACGTGTAACATCCATCAGCACAACGTGCGGAAATCGAGCTATCGCGAGAATGTCAGAGCGTGATACGTGCGTGCAGATGAAGCGGGAGTTTGTGCGCCCGCATTCCCGGATCGGGAGAAAAGGATTGGGTACGTCCCGTCAGTCCCCGTCCCCTCCCGTAATCATTGGCAGAGAGCGAAATGCGAGTTAACGAAATCTCTTGATGCTGGCAGCAGGAATGCCCAGCCTCCGAAAATCACGGAAGGCTGGGGCAACCGGTTCGTGGTGCTACACGAGACGGCAAAACTAGGCTAGCCCGCTTCCGCCGAGGGGTACAATCCGTCCGCCTCACAATACTCAACAGAACACTCAGGAGGACGTATGCGTAGACCAGTGTGGATGGTTGCAATCGCTTTGGGGGTTATCGCGGCGTGGTCCATCGGGCGCCTTCAGGCGCAAGGGGACAAGGTTACCTTCTCTGATCCGAATCACGCGACCTTCACTGAAATGCCGAATGCGGGTAGAGCAGGTGTTTCATCCGCGACGCTTTGGGGAGATCCAACCGCGGGCGCGGCGGGCACGTACACCAAATTCGTCCCCGGATGGGATGCTGGGTGGCACACCCACACCGCCGATGTATGGATTGTAGGCATCAAAGGTGCCTATCTCTATAAGGATGAAGCCGGCGAGAAGCGTGTCGGCCCGGGCGACTTCCTTCGCGTCCCAGGCGGGCATAAACACTGGAGCGGAGGCGACAAGAAAGAAGGCGCCCTCTTCTATACGGAAAGCTCCGGCAAGTTCGATCTGATCCCGGCTAAGTAGACGCGCAGGTAGGGACCGTCGCCTTCGGCTGTCCGGTCAAGCGAAGCTCAACAGCGTGGGTGCCCCATTCTAAAGTCGCGTCTTTCGCGATTTTCGAGTGGGGCTGAACGCAATTCCGCGATGAACAGCGGGAACGGTAGGGCAGCCTTGTTTATAGTGACTGCGAAGAGCGAAATGCAAAAGTGGGCCAGCCCGCCATCCTTAGGCGTCGAGCAGATACGTGCATACAGTAAGAACGGCCTACAGTAGGGAAGGTTCAAATGCTAGCAAGAAGTGTACGAAGAATTAAACGCCAACTTGCGCCAACACGTGTAGCCGAGCGAGTAGTCAGTAACGTAAGAGTTATACCTGCGCGGCTGTATTGAACGCCCTCTTTAATCGTCCTTAAATTCTGGTGCTTTTCGCTGAAGGAGGCGCACATGGCGACACCGCCTCGCACAAAGATTCCCGCCGTGGCTCCAAACGATGCCGGGGCCCCGGCTCAATTGCAAATGCAAGAACGAATCCGAGTTCGTGCTTACGAACTGTACGAACAACGAGGGAAGGTTGAAGGACATGATCTGGAGGACTGGCTGCAAGCGGAGGAGGAAGTTCTGCCGCGTTCCCTGAATCATGCCTAGCACTCTGCCGAACCTGGTGTTGCCGCGACGCCCCCGAGTCAGGTCCACAAGAGCATACTGGCCGGTGCTCCACGCAAATCAGGGAGAAAAATCCATGACATCACATTCGAAGTTCCTTAGCGTCCTGGCCTTGGTGGTGGTTAGCATTGCCTTGCTAGTCCCCATCCATGCCTCCGCTGCCATCGCTGGAATCCCGATAACCGGCACGTTCACGGATGCCACCGGCGGTACCGGTAGTTTCGTTGGAACTTTCAACCCGCAAAACTTTGGCGTCCGGAATGGAGCCCTTGTACTGATCGGGACCCTCGTAGGCACGGTTACCGATCACACTGGAGCCCTGCTTGGAACTATAGCCAATGCTAACCTCTCTTTACCGGTACTGCTTCCATCCGGCACGTGTTCCATTCTGAACCTCACTCTTGGTCCGCTTCACCTTAACCTGCTCGGCTTGGTGGTGAATCTGAATCAAGTTCACTTGACCATCACAGCAGTTTCCGGCCCGGGCAATCTTTTGGGCAACCTGCTTTGTGCCGTCGCGAACTTGTTGAATGGTGGTGTTCCAGACCTGGGCACCCTATCGACTCTGCTCAACCGATTACTCCTAGCCCTGTAAGCCATCGGCGGGAAGCCCTAAAAGCGCTGTCCCGCCGGTTTCTAAAGTTCAAGGTGAAGGGTTCTGAGCTGAACCGCCGATGAACAGCTGATTGCCGTTCGGAGCGGTTGTAGGCCAGCGATCTAGCATTGGTGCGCTGGATCAAACCGTAGTGTCACGATTCACGGGTCTCCTTCGCGGCAGGCTCGTACTCCCACTACTTGACTGCAGCTTCTGTTGCCATTACTAGCGCCGGATTGCGGCCAAGATCTTCGATCTGCTTCACGTTACGGGCAGGCGTCGGGTACGGAACATATTTCCGTTCTCAATGACTGCCAGATTGGTACCCGACCTATCTGCGCGTGGTCGGCGTGTTGCTCTGGCCCGTCATATTGGGAATAGCGTATCTGTCCTACAGGTCATGACGTCTGAGGTCAGCGAGTGAAATGGCGATGTTCAACAGCCGCGTTGGCCCTATTTCTTTGGGTCGGCAAGGCCGTCGAGAAGCGAAGCGAGAGCAGCCTTACGTGTGGCTAAGTGTGATTGCGGATAAGTTAAGACCGAGGAAGAAAAACGAAGAGGCACGGATGGGAACCGTGCCTCTTGTTTCGCTGCGTTATTGCACGCGGAAGCCAGCCACGTACTCGAAACCCGCGCCATCACTCAACGCGAAAGTCCCGATAATTCCCGATTGTGTGCGGGTATCGACGCTCGCGGAAATGTCTCCGCTGCCGTTGCTTGTCGCCGTACCGAGATCGTTGCAGCTGTTGTACAGAGTGCAGAACTGCACCTTATAGGAATTGCTCGGTTTGGCCCCGCTGATCTTGATTGTCGTCGTGAAGCCGGTGGTCTCGATGGTGCCGGCTCCGGTCTCCGCTCCAACAGCCGTATCCGTGCCGCCTGTCAACGTCGCAGCCGCCAGCATCGCCGCGCGGAAATTCGTCCCTGGCACATTGCCGATACTGGAGGCATCGTCTTGCGTCCCGAGGGCTACGACTTGGAACGCACCTGCCCAATTGCCTTTCGGCACGGTGAAGTTGATTATCGGCGGCGTGTTCTGGTCCTGTTGTCCGCTATACGTCGCCAGGTCCATGCATTCCTGAAAACCTTTAGCGAACGGGCAGAATTGCAGCGTGTAGGTCTCCGTCTGCGGACTCTCGTAGATTGCTTCCATGCTGCCTACGCCATTGTTGGCAGTGGTGTCGACAACGATCGGCTTCCATGGGATCGGGTTCCGCACAATCACTTCATACATCATCGCGTAAAA
>QHVR01000117.1 GCA_003223595.1 Acidobacteriota bacterium | reverse complement strand
CAATGGCATCGTCGGTGATTTCGCGCGGACGGCGGCCATAGGTCGCCGCAAGTTCCTTGAGGAAATGCCGAGTGAAAAGGGGAATGTCTTCCTTGCGCTCGCGCAGGGGCGGAACGAAGAAGGGAATCACGTTCAAGCGGTAAAAGAGGTCTTCGCGAAAGTTGCCGCGCGAAATCTCTTCTTCCAGATCCTTGTTGGTGGAGGCGATCACGCGCACGTCGACGGTAATAGTTTTGTCGCTGCCCACCGGCGTGAAGCGCTGTTCTTCCAGGGTGCGCAGAACCTTGGATTGAGTCTTGAGACTCATATCGCCCACTTCATCGAGAAACAAGGTGCCGCCGTGGGCGCGCTGGAACTTGCCCTCTTTGTCCGCCATAGCGCCGGGAAAAGAACCTTTGCGGTGCCCGAAGAGTTCGCTCTCGATCAAGTCTTCGGGGATGGCGGCGCAGTTCATCTCTACGAAAGTCTCATCTTTACGCAGGCTCTGGGCGTGAATGGCGTGGGCGACTAATTCTTTGCCGGTGCCGGATTCCCCATAAATCAAGGAATGCTGTCGCCGACGATAATGCTCTTGGCCTGCAGCTGTTTTTTCAGGTCGACGTTTTCGCGTTGCAGCTTCTTGGCGTCGATCGCGTTCTTCACCAGGATGAGGGTCTTCTCCATCCGCAGCGGCTTTTCCAGGAAATCGTAGGCACCCAATTTGGTGGCGCGCACCGCGGTTTCAATGGTGCCGTGCCCGGAGATCATGATGACTTCCGGAGGATTGTCGAGGTCGCGAATCTTGGCCAGGGTATCGAGGCCGTCCATGCCGGGCAGCCAGATATCGAGCAGAACCACATCGAAAGCAGTTTTGCTGAGCAGATCGAGGCAGGCTTCGCCGCTATCGGCGGAGGACGATGAGTATCCTTCATCGGCGAGGATTCCGGCGAGCGAATCTCGAATTCCGGCTTCGTCGTCGACGATCAGGATATTAGGCATGGTGGACGGTTCGAGCTGCGGGCGCGGTTTCGGAGACAACCGGGAGTTCCAGGATGAAGCGCGCGCCCACCGGCTGATTTTCTTCGACGCGAATGGAACCGTGGTGGTCCTCGACGATGCGGCTCACGATGGCGAGGCCCAACCCGGTGCCGCGTTTTTTCGTGGAGAAGTAGGGGAGGAATAGCTTCTCCTTCAACTCACGAGTGACGCCGTGCCCGGTATCGGCGACGGTGATCTCGACGGCGTCGCGGCTGGCGACCAACGCGGTGGAGATTTCGATTTCGCGCACCATGGAACTCTGCGAGGCCTCGGCGGCATTGTCCACCAGATTGGCCAGAGCCCGCTTGATGGCTTCGTTGTCGGCCAGGACTTTGGGAAGATCGGCGGCGAGAGATTTATGAACCTGGATTCCATCGAGGCGCCCATTGAACATCGAGAGGGCGCTCTCGATAATTTCGTTGATGTCCGAAGGCTTGGGCTTGGCGACCGGGAAGCGCGCCAGGGTAGAGAACTCATCGACGAGGCGGCGCACGGTCTCGACCGCCCCGGCAATGGTTTCGGCGCAGGTGCGAACAACCGCGGCGGCAGCGGGATCGGCCGGAGTTGCGCGGTCGAGATGGCGCTGAATGCGTTCTGCCGAAAGCGCAATTGGCGTAAGCGGGTTCTTGATCTCGTGGGCGACGCGGCGCGCCACTTCGCGCCACGCCGCTTGTTTCTGGGCCTTGAGCAGATCTGAAAGATCTTCGAACACGATCACATAGCCGGAGCGTTCCGCCTGGTGCCGCAAGGTGGCAACCGTGACGGCGACATTCAAGGTGCCTCGCGGGAGTTGAATTTCCATTTGGCTCGTGGTCATGCCCATGCGGTCGCTGCGGCGGAGGATGGGTTCGAAATCCTCGAGGATTTCGGCAGGAAAGAGCTCGGCCAGGGAGGCCCCGATCAGAATTTCAGGGGCGGGATCGTTTCCGCCGTCGGGGTGGAACATTCGACGGAGAGCCTGATTGACGTGACTCACCCGCAGATCGCCGTCGAGGGAGAGCACGCCGGTGGGAATGTTTTCGAGAATGGTTTCCATCTGGCGGCGGCGTTGATCGAGTTCCGCATTGGCAGCACTCAGATCCCGGCTGGAAGCTTCAATTTGCCGACGACTGCCCTCCAAGTCTTCAGCCATGCGGTTGAAGGAGCGGACGAGGTCCCCGATTTCGTCAGCGGAGCTGACATCGACGCGGTAGTCCAAACGTCCTCGAGAGATTTCCTGAGTTGCTTCCGCCAGTGCCGACAGAGGACGAGTCACGATCTTGGCGAGGAACAAAGCCAGCCATGTGGTGACAAACAGGACCGTCATCGTGAGCAGCAGAAGCAAGCCCATATAGGTGCGGCGAACGACGCGGCGTTCGCGGGCAAGATCGTAGTAACGCTTCTGGCTGGCTTCCACTTCGCGAACGGTTTGGGAAAATTCTTTAGGCAGCGGGATGGCAACGAGGATCTGGCCGCCGCCCTGAACGGGAGCGCTGCCCAAGGTGTAGTCCATGCCCTGCCAGGTAAATTGAGCGGGACCTCCGGCCTCGGCTTGGGCGATCGGGAGAGAGCCTTTCAGGACAGGCCAGGGCGCAGGAGCGTTATAGCTGGCCTCCGCGTTTCCTTCCCGAACCGCAAGCGCGAAGCCTCCCTGCAAAGTGATTTCATGGTGCTGAAACTCGTCGGCCACGCCGGAAAAGCCATGCCCGCCGAAGCCGCGTTCCACGTCCGGAGAGGCGGCCAGCGCAGAAGCCTCGGCGCGCGCGTTTTGCATGGCGTAGTCTGCCAGCAATGTGACCATGGCGTGAGTGTCGGCCCTGACTTCTTCTACGGGCGTCGAAAACCATTTATCGATGGAGCGATTCATCAGGCCATAGGCGAACCAGTACATCATCATGACCGGGACTGAGGAGAGAAGCAGGGCACCGGCTACCATCCGCGTTCTGAATTTCGCTCCCAGGACTCCCAGACGGCGCTCGGCGAAAAGCTTCAGCAGGTTGCGCATCAGGACGAATGTCAGCGCCACGAAAAGCAGGAAGATGAGCGCGGACAGCGCGGCGAAAACCACGATTTCCTGGTTGTTTCCGGGATGCAGGAAGTTCAGGTCGAAGGCAGTCTGCGAAACCAGGATGGCGAGCAGCAGAAACACAGAGACCGACAGCAGGATGATGACCTGCTTGCGGTAGGAAGTCTTTACGGATCGGGTTGGAACCGGTTGATCCACAACAGTCCTGAGCCCTTAGTCCTGAGTCCTGAGAATCTGATTGCTATTCGAAGTCATTATAGATGCGCGGAGATGGGCGGACGCTGCATCCTGCGGCCGGCGAACCAAGCTGGTTCAACTGCCAGAATACTGCGCGTGTTAATGCCCGCGCATTGCTTGGGAAGAAAGCTCTTCGAGCACGGCGGCGTAGGCGGGCTTTGGCTTATAGCTCTTGTCAAACAGCAGCGCCCCACCTCGGGCGCCATGAGAGTGGGAGCCGATCCAGGAGTACTTGTCAGTGAATCCCCAGGTTTGAACGGCCGTACATCCCGGGTTCTGCAGACACGCGTGTAGCACGTTGCGGTAGATGTCTGCCTGGTGCTGAAGGTCGTCACTGCGAATCGCGCCTGTGGCCTCAAGGGGCAAAGAGACATCGAGTTCGGTGATGTGAACCTGAACACCGAGGGCGGAGAGGCGAGCGATATTTTTGGCGAGGGGACGGGCATCGAAGTCGAGTCTGGAGATATGCAACTGCAGGCCGACTCCATCAATGGGGACGCCGCGTTGCTTGAAGTCTTTGATCATGGCGTATACGGCGTCCGATTTGGGGTTCATGCCTTCTGCCTCAGCTTCGTTGTAGAAGAGGACAGCTCCGGGATCTGCGTCGCGAGCCCAGCGAAATGCCTGCTCGATGTAGGCCGTGCCTTCTCCGGAGAACCCGATACCGGGCTGATTGAACCAGATAGAGTCTTTGAGTCTCCCACGTTCGTCGAAGGCTTCGTTGACTATGTCCCAGGCGAAAACCTGGCCGGCATAGTGCTTCATCTCCGTGGCGATGTGTTCTTGCAGGACGTGTGCCAACTGCTGGGGAGTGAACTTTGCGGCGCTCAGCCATTTGGGGTTGTCGTGATCCCAAACCAGGCAGTGGCCGCGGACTTTCATATCGTGGGCCCGCGCGAAGCGAACAATCTGATCTCCCTGCTGAAAATCGAATGCGCCTTCGTTCCGCCGGACGGTCCACCACTTCATCGCGTCTTCAGGTTCGACCATGTTGAACTCGCGACCGAGGGTCTCGGAATAGGCAGCCTCGGAAAGGGCATAAGGACGGACAGCGGTGCCTACCAGCAGGCCTGCGGCTGCGGCGGCCTGGCGCAAGCTTGCTTGAGGCGCAGAACCGGTAGCAAGGAGCAACGGCAGAAGACTGAGAAGCGTGAGCAACTGAGATCGTGTCATCTTCCCTTACTTAGCGGAAGGCAGGAACGGATGTAAAGGACATTCGTCACATTTGAGCGTTGATTTCCCACAATAGTTCTTGCCGACGCCGACAATCAGGCCGTGCATTTCGTTGTAAATCTGAACCAGGGCGGTGCGTGTGGCAGTGCTCATAGCGGACGGAGCATGCGAGGCTCCTCGAATGCCGGTGGCAAGCGGCGGGGCTGAGCAGGACTGCTGCTGTTGCTCCTGCTCCTGAACTACAGGCTGCAGAGCGTTCTCTAAGAGTCGCTGTATTTCTTCATAATCCGTATTCGCCGGGAGAATTCCGTGGCGATCGAGTATGCGCCGGGTATATGCATCCACGACAAAGACGGGGTGATTTCCGGCGTACAAGAGAATCGAGTCGGCTGTTTCCGGTCCAACGCCATTCAGGCTGAGTAGTTCTTCGCGCAGTCGATCGGTGGGCTGCCATAACATCTTTTCGAGCGAACCGTTATATCTCCGGTCAAGGAACTTGATGAACGTTTTCAGGCGCTTAGCTTTTTGCCGGAAGTAACCGGAGGGCCGGATCAGGCGCTCGAGTTTCGTAATTCTGATGCGTCGCAGGGCGTCAAGCGAAAGCGCGCCAGCGTTGCGAAGATTCGCCAAAGCTCGTTCTACATTGATCCACGCGGTGTTCTGGGTGAGGTAGGCGCCGACGATCACCTCAAACTGGGTTTCCGCCGGCCACCAATGCTGCGCACCCCAAACGCGGTAAAGCGTCCCGTAGTAGGTTCGGATTTCTTTCTCGGCAGAGGTGGAAGGCACGGCGAAAGTCCTCTCTCGAGTGTACTGGAGCCCGGATTCAGGCGCTTTCGGGGTGTCACGGTTTGGATTAGGACTTACTGAAGTGCATGTACGAATTGAATCGGAACTGTCAAAAAAGTGGTGGAAATGGCCAATTTTCGCCGAATCGTCGAAGCCGAGCTACTTGGAAACAATGGTCTTCATGAGGGCAAGTACCAAAGTAAGTGGTGCAGTCATTCGCTTGCGTTGACAATTTATGTCAACGCGAATGAGTTGCCTTCCTCTCCCAAGAACGGGCAGCCGCGCGCGTCATGCCTGCACATTTGTGCGGCATCGATCCATGTACGTGGTCAGGAGATCAGGGTATGTCTCAACGGCTGGGTGACCTTCTCGTCAAAGAGAAGATCATTACCCCCGAGCAGTTGGAACAAGCGACGAAGGCGCAGAAGGAGCAGAGTTGCCGGTTGGGCTCGGCTCTGGTGAAGCTCGGATTCCTCACCGATGAGGACGTCACGAACTTCCTTTCCCGCCAATATGGCGTGCCCGCAATCAATCTTTCGTACTTCGAAATTGATCCCGCGGTGGTCAAGCTGATCCCGTTTGAGACCGCGAAGCGCTACCAGATCCTTCCGCTGAGCCGAGTGGGCGCATCGCTCACCATCGCCATGGTCGATCCGACGAACGTGTTCGCCATGGACGACATCAAGTTCATGACCGGCTTCAATATCGAGCCGGTGGTCGCTTCGGAAAGCTCGATTCTGGCGGGAATCGACAAGGCATACGGGTCCAGCAAGGAAGAAGATCTGAATGCTGTGATGCAGTCGATGTCGGAGATGGGCGACAGCGACGTCGAACTGCAGTCCGAAGAGCAGCAACTGGAGCTGGCGGAACTGGAGAAAGCCGCCGACGAAGCCCCTGTGGTCAAGCTGGTGAACGTGGTGCTGGGCGATGCGGTGAAGCGGGGCGCCAGCGACATTCATATCGAGCCCTACGAAAAAGAGTTTCGCGTCCGTTTCCGCATTGACGGTGTGCTGCAGGCGATCATGTCGCCGCCGATGAAATTGAAGGATGCGATCACGTCGCGTCTAAAGATCATGTCGAAGCTCGACATTAGCGAGAAGCGGCTGCCGCAAGACGGCCGCATCATGCTGAAGATGAATATCGGCGGACGGAAGAAGCAGCTCGATTTCCGCGTCAGCACGCTGCCCACGCTGTGGGGCGAGAAGATCGTGCTGCGGTTGCTCGATAAAGAAAACCTGCGGCTCGACATGACCAAGCTGGGATTCGAAGCTGAGTCGCTGGTGAAGTTTGAGAAAGCGATTCTGAAACCGTATGGCATGGTGCTGGTCACGGGCCCAACCGGATCCGGCAAGACCAACACGCTCTACTCTTCCATTTCCCGATTGAATCAGCCGGACACGAACATCATGACGGCGGAGGACCCAGTTGAATTTCAGCTGGCTGGCGTCAACCAGGTGCAAATGAAAGAGCAGATCGGGTTGAACTTTGCGGCCGCGTTGCGATCCTTCCTGCGGCAAGACCCGAACATCATTCTGGTGGGTGAAATCCGTGACTTTGAAACCGCAGAAATCGCCATTAAGGCCGCGCTGACTGGACACTTGGTGCTTTCCACTCTGCACACCAACGGCGCTCCCGAAACCATTACGCGTCTGATGAACATGGGCATTGAGCCATTCCTGGTGGCGACCTCGGTGCACCTGATCTGCGCGCAGCGACTGGTTCGCCGGGTCTGCAAGGACTGTACCGAGCCGGTGGATGTGCCTCCTCAGACTTTGATTGATGCGGGCTTCACACCTGAAGAAGCCAAGACCGTGAAGATCCAAAAAGGCAAGGGTTGCGGGGTTTGCAACAACACCGGCTATAAGGGCCGCTGCGGCTTGTATGAAGTCATGGAGGTCGATGACGAGATTCGCGAACTGGTGCTGGTGGGTGCCTCAGCCCTGGAATTGAAAAAGAAGGCGATCGAGAGGGGAATGATTACGTTGCGGCGCAGCGGCCTGATCAAGGTAGCTGCGGGAATGACAACGCTGGAAGAAGTGGCGAGGGAGACGATTCACTAGTAGTCGGTAGTCCTGAGTCCTGAGTCCTGAGCCCTGCAAAGGACAAATGTTCAGGACTCAGGACTACGGACTCAGGACTCACGAAAGGGAACTTCATCATGGGTTTGTCGTTAAGCGATCTGCTCAAACGAATGCTGGAGATGAACGGCAGCGATTTGCACATCACCACGAACTCGCCGCCTCAGATTCGTGTACACGGGCATCTAGTGCCACTGGATCTGCCGCAGATGACGCCGGCGGAGACCAAGCAACTGGCTTACAGCGTGATGACGGACTCGCAGAAGCACCGGTTTGAAGAAAGCCTCGAACTCGACTTCTCCTTCGGGTTGAAGGGGCTGGCCCGGTTCCGTGCGAACGTGTTCAACCAGCGCGGGGCCACGGCTGCCGTGTTTCGTGTGATTCCCTTCGAGATCAAATCGTTCAACCAGTTGGGGCTGGCGCCCGTGGTGAGCAAGCTGTGCGATAAGCCGCGCGGACTGGTACTGGTCACGGGGCCAACGGGATCGGGCAAGTCGACCACGCTCGCGGCCATGATCGACAAGATCAATACCGAGCGTCACGACCACATTCTGACGATTGAAGACCCGATCGAATTCGTGCACATGAACAAGAATTGCGTGGTGAACCAGCGCGAGCTGCACGCCGACACGAAAAGTTTTACGGACGCACTGCGGGCTGCGCTGCGTGAAGATCCCGACGTGGTGCTGATCGGCGAAATGCGCGACCTGGAAACTGTCGAGTCGGCACTGCGCATCGCAGAAACCGGTCACCTCACTTTCGGGACGTTGCACACGAACTCGGCAACCTCGACCATCAACCGTATTATTGACGTCTTTCCGGCGCACCAGCAGCCGCAGATACGGGCACAACTGTCGCTGGTGCTGGAAGGAATCATGTGCCAGAGCCTGGTGCCGCGGATCGATGGCAAGGGCCGCGCCATGATCATGGAGATCCTGGTGCCGAACGCGGCGGTTCGGAACCTGATTCGCGAAGACAAGATTCACCAGATTTACTCCTCCATGCAGTCGGGGCAGGAGAAGTTCGGAATGCAGACATTTAACCAGTCGCTGGCGACGGCATATTTCCAGAAGCAGATCTCGATGGAGACTGCGATGGCGCGCTCCAGCAACGTGGACGAACTGACGGAGATGATTAATCGCGGTGCCAGTCTGTTGAACCGGTCAACCGCGGCAGGAACAACGCTGGCTCGGGGAGCGGCTCCGTCGAAGCATTAAACGACCGGATATTGGAGTTTGGAATAAGCGGCAGTTTAGGTTGCAGCCAACAGAATCAGGAGAAGCAAAATCATGCCAGTTTTCACATTTTCGGGCAAAGACGCGTCGGGACAGAAAATATCCGGCGAACGGATGGCAGTGAACAAGCAGGCGCTGGCGCAGGCCTTGCGCCGGGAACGGATCACGCCGGGAGCCATTCGCGAAAAAGGCAAAGAATTCTCGATGCCGACCTTCGGCACAACGAAGATCAAGACCAAGGACATTGCGATTTTCTTTCGCCAGTTCTCGGTCATGATCGATGCCGGCTTGCCGCTGGTGCAGTGTCTGGAAATCCTGGCAGCGAACCAGGAGAACCCTGCGTTCCAAAAGACGCTGACGGGCGTGCGTACCACGGTGGAAGGCGGGGCTACCCTGGCCAATGCCATGCGCCAGTATCCGGTGGTGTTCGATGACCTGACCACCAACATGATCGAGGCTGGCGAAACCGGCGGTATTCTCGACATCATTCTGCAGCGCCTGGCCACCTACGTGGAAAAGGCGGTGCGCCTGAAGGCCGCTGTGAAATCGGCGTTGATCTATCCCATCGCGGTCGTCAGCATGGCGGTGTTGATCGTAGGCGCACTGCTGAAATGGGTAGTGCCCATCTTCGCCAACCTGTTTGCCGGACTCGGTGTGAACCTGCCGCTTCCCACTCGAATCGTCATGGGGCTGAGCAGTTTTGTGCAGACATTCTGGTGGATGTTTTTTGTGGGGGCATTCGCTTTGTTCTTCGGGATTAAGCAAATCCGCAAGCATCCCACCGGACGATACTACTTCGACAAGATGCTGCTGCACCTGCCGGTCATGGGAACCCTGCTGCGCAAGATTGCGGTCGGCCGTTTCACCCGGACGCTGGGAACGCTGATCACTTCCGGCGTGCCGATTCTTGAAGGACTGACCATTACGGCCAAGACGTCAGGAAATGCGGTGCTGGAAGAAGCGCTGATGAAAGTGCGCAAGGCGATCGAAGAAGGGCGCACGATTGTCGATCCGTTGCGGGAATGCGGCGTGTTCCCCAACATGGTGACGCAGATGATTGGAGTGGGCGAAGCCACAGGCGCGATGGATTCGATGTTGCAGAAAATTGCCGATTTCTATGAGGAAGAAGTGGACGCAGCCACCAAGGACATGCTGGCCATGCTGGAGCCAGTGATCATTGGTCTTTTGGGCGTCATGATCGGTGGCATCGTGATCTCGCTGTATATGCCGCTGTTCGCCATGATCTCGAAACTGGCAGGCTAAGGTAGCTTTCAAGAGGGACAGGTTTCAAGGTTTCAAGCGCAGTACCGGAAGAACCTTGAAACCTGTCGCCACGGGATACCATGCAATCGACGTTCGATGAGCGCAATTGGCTGAGTTGGCTGGTCCGGGTCCGGATATTCATATTGACCCTGCTGCTGGCCATCGAGCTGGCGGTTGCGAAATTCAATCCCGCGCCGCTGCCCATTCGGCTGTTCGTCAGCACGATCTT
The DNA here is from genome assembly GCA_003223595.1 of Acidobacteriota bacterium. Taxonomy (GTDB): domain Bacteria; phylum Acidobacteriota; class Terriglobia; order Terriglobales; family Acidobacteriaceae; genus Sulfotelmatobacter. The sequence continues at coordinate 9,724 of QHVR01000117.1, read as the reverse complement.
GTTCTGGTTCAGCCTTTCTCTGTTTTTCGTTCTCCTTCTGTCGTTATGGCGAGAGCACCGCCTGCAGGCATCGATACAGGTGCTCACCGATCTGGCGCTCATCAGCCTGGTTGTGCATGAGACGGGGGGGTGGGACAGTTCGCTGAATTTTCTGTATCCGCTGGCCATCATTGTAGCGAGCGTCTTATTGCCGCGGGTGTGGGCATATCTGATCGCGGCCCTGGCGTTTATCCTCTACGGCCTAGTTCTGGAGTTGAACTACTACGCCGTAATTCCTTCTTATTGCACCACGCACCCGGGATTTCCGGCGCTGCAAGCGATTATCTTTGTTAACCTGTTCGCCTTTCTGGCAGTTGCATACCTCGCCGGCCTGTTGACGGCCAAGCTCCGGCAGGTAGGCGTGCAACTCAAAGACACCAGCGGGGCGCTGGAAAGCTTGCAGGTGCTGCATGAAAACATCATCCACTCGATCAGCAGCGGGCTGGTGACGACGGGGCTGGATGGCCGCGTCACGCTGGTGAATGCGGCGGGGCAACGGCTTCTGGAACACACCGCGGCGGAGTTGGTGGGGACGCCGGTCAACCAACTGTTTATGGATCCCCTGCCAACCGTGGAGTCGGAGCATGCCCATGCCGAAGTACGGTTTGAAAATCCGGGAAAATTTCGTAAGACGTTGCGCGTGCGAGTGGAATCGCTGACCGTGCCAGAACGCGGCGATCAGGGCTACGTCTACGTCCTGGACGACTTAACGGAGCTCCGGCGGCTGGAGCGAGAGATCCGGATGCAGGATCGATTGGCGGCGGTAGGACGTCTGGCGGCAGCCATCGCGCATGAAATCAGGAACCCGCTTACGTCGATTGCGGGATCGGTCAGCATGCTGTCCGGCGTGCCTGAGATGAACGAAGAACACCGCCGCTTACTCGACATTGTGACGCGCGAATCGCAGCGGCTGAATGCGATTATCACGGACTTTCTGGCGTATTCCCGTACTAAGCAATATCACTTCGACAAGGTCGATCTCATTCAGCTGGTGGAAGACACTTTGACGCTGATGGATCATCGGATGAAAGCGGAGAATACAGGCATCAGCATCAAGCGCTCCTTCCCAGTGAAGCAAGCGTGGACACTTGCCGATGGCGACAAGTTGAAGCAGGTGTTTTGGAATATTTGCGAGAACGCGGTTCGCGCTATGAAAGACGGGGGCACGCTTACGGTCAGCGTGGAAGCTGCGAGCGAAGACTGGCAGATTGGGTTTGCCGATACTGGAGCGGGCATGAACCCGCAACAAACGGAAAAGATATTCGAACCGTTCCAGTCAAATTTCGAAGGGGGGACGGGACTGGGACTCGCGATCGTCTACCAGATTATGCAGGCACATGAGGGCAAGGTGTGGGCGCGTTCCAAGCCGGGGCAGGGAACTACGTTTGTGCTGCGCTTGCACCGACTTGATGCCGAGCGGCCGGCCCTGACAGAGAACGGAATCGGGCAAACCATGCTCGCGGGCGCCGCTGCGGCGGGAGTTTCGCATGGCTAATGTTCTGGTCTGCGATGACGAACGCTCCATTTGCGAAATGCTCGATATTTCCCTGCGCCGTGAAGGCCACAAGGTCGAGACAGTTCAGTCAGGGCAAGGCGCAAAAAACAAAATAGACGGCGCTTTGTACGACGTCATTATCACCGACATCAAAATGCCGAATATTGATGGCATCGAGGTGCTGCGCCACGCGCACCGCGTTTCGCCGGACTCCGCCGTCATTTTGATCACAGCGGTGGATGACTATGAGGCTGCGGTAGAGGCGGTGAAGGCCGGGGGAGCGTCGGATTACATCCGTAAGAGTCCGGGACTGGTGGACGAGATCAAGCTGGCGATGAAGCGCACGCTGGAGAAGTTGGTTCTGAGCAAACAGAACTTTGCGCTGCGACGCGACGCTGCTACCCGCAATTCGCTGGACAACATCATTGGATCGAGTCCCGCAATGGAAAAGCTGAAGCAAACGGTGCGCACGGTGGCTTCGACGGCCAGCACCGTACTGATCCAGGGAGAAAGTGGAACTGGCAAGGAACTGGTGGCGCGTGCCGTTCATGTCTGTTCGCCGCGAGCCAGCGATACGTTCGTCTCGGTCAATTGCGGCGCTTTCCCAGAGACCTTGCTGGAGAGCGAATTATTCGGCTATGTGAAGGGCGCTTTCACGGGCGCGAACCAGAACAAACGCGGGCTGTTCGAAGTAGCGGATGGGGGCACGATTTTTCTCGACGAGATCAGCGAGATGACCTTGGCCATGCAGGTGAAACTGCTACGGGTCCTGCAGGAGCGGACGGTGCGTCCGGTCGGTGGGACGAGCGAGATTGCGATCGATGTGCGTGTGATTGCCGCAACCAACCGCGAGTTGGATAAGGCGGTAGCGGAGAATGTGTTCCGCGAAGATCTCTATTACCGGCTGAGTGTGATTCCGATCCGCGTACCTCCGCTACGCGAGCGCAGAGAAGATGTCGCCCTGCTGGTAAACCATTTCCTGAAGAAGTACGCCAGTGCGGCGGGACGAAATATTCTGCGGCTGCATCCTTCCTCTTTGGAGATCCTATGTGATTACGAGTGGCCAGGAAATGTGAGGCAGCTGGAAAACACGGTAGAACGCGCCGTAGCGCTGGAGACCAGCGACGAACTTCACGTGGAGCTCCCCATGGAGCGTCCCAAGGCACGCGCCGCAGCTGCGGGCGCAGGGGCGAGTGGCTTGCCGGAACTCGGCTCTGACCTTAGCCTGCCTCAAGGTATCGGCATGGAAAACTATGTGGCCGGCATCGAACGCTCACTGCTGCAAGGAGCCCTCAATCAGAGCGGGGGCGTGCAGACAAAGGCTGCGGATCTGCTTGGGATCTCGTACCGCTCATTCCGGCATCTGATGAAGAAATATTCCCTGTAACAGGGTTCCATGCGCCCCCCCGAAATAACTTCCAAATAAAAGCAAATCGGCCAATATGGCTGTGGAAAACGGGCCTTATTGCCTCCTAAATTCGGGCTTTGGGTCTGCAAACCTGCAGAACATCGTGTAATTTGTGCCGAACAGGGTCTTTAGCTTAGGAAGTTTCGTCTAAGGTATTTACCTGAGACAGGGGCTCGAAGGCGACGAGTCGTCGGCCAGGTTCTAGGACCATTCAAATTTCTGCGCTAGCGGACCTCGCCGGGAGGTGAGGGGACGCGGGCAAACAACCGATCATTTCGACTGGGCGGCTGAGCGCTTGGGGCGTGCTTTGGCGCACTCCGCCTGACACAGAGGGGCATATCACCAAGCTTCCCGATTTGCGGTGGCACGATTCGGAATAGCGGAAGTCAAGAAATTTGTCCGCAAGTGCCTGTGCAAAATCGGTTTCCGGACGAATCCGGCGCATGAGCATTGAAAATGGCAAGCTGGATGCTATGAGGATTGGAAAGCTTCCGTGCTGCTCACCGGGCCACGGAAAACACAAAACCACAAAGAGGGGGAGCTGATGAAGGATCAGACTGTTCGGCTGGGGCCTCGCGAACAGCAGATTGTCGAACTGCTTTTGCAGGGATGCGACAATGCCGAGATCGCCAGCCAACTCAACATGGCTAGGCGTACCGTGAAGGCTCATTTTAACCGGTTGTTCTTACGTTTTGGGATTACTGGAGGTATCAAGCGAGTGAAACTCGCAACCCTACTTTATCGGAGGCAGACATGTCCGCAAGTGAGCGCTATGGGAACCGTATCCCCAGTGAACGTGAACACCGAGTCATCGAGCTCGTTGCCGAAGGCTTAAAGAACAAAGAAGTGGCCGATGCCATTGGAACGACCGAGCACGTCGTGAAGAATTACCTCCGGGTGATTTATGACAAGCTTGGGCTGTGGAATCGCGTCGAACTGGCCCTGTGGTACGAATCGAGACGAGGTGTGTCTAGTCCTGCTCTAATGATGCAATAATCCACGCTCGTGGAAGGGGTCGCGGCCAGGACTGGCTGCGGCCCTGATCGTAAAATTTTCAGCTAAACAATAAGAGACAAGATCTATTGGCAGCCGAATGCGGGCAGGTTGCGCAGGCGTTCGCCGGCGCCGCTGATGCCCTTGCGGGCGGCGGAATCGAGCAAGATGCGGGCCTGGTCGCAATTCTTGGGTACTCCATTGCCTTTGAGGTAGAGATCGGCAAGCAGGAGTGTAGCTTGTCCGTTGTGCTTGGCGATCGACTTCCAAAGCCACTTGGCCGCTTCGGCAGTGTCGCGTCCCTGGCCGTTCGCTCCGTTTAAGTATCGTTGCGCTACCGCCAACTCTTCCGCGCCCCAGCGATCAGCGGGAGGATTGGGCGCTAATAGTCGATCGCCGTTTTCTGTCGCTGCAGATTTGGCTGTGGCAGATGCGGGTGCAGCTTTTGGTGTGGAATGTGGAGGCGCTGGCGCTTCTTTTGCGGGTTCGTCAGCCGTTGCCTTGGCTGCGGCTTCGGTCGCCGGGCGGTTGTCCGTCGGAGGCTTATTAGCGGCTGCATCTGGCGTATCGGACTTGGTCGCTACGGGCTGATCTTCCCGCGGCGGCTCTGGAGGTGTTTGCTGCGCAGCGACCGGCGGAGGCGCCGAGACTCCGTGAGAGGCCTGCGAGTTCTGCATTTGCCTCCAAGCCATATAGCCCAGTCCGAGGATCAAAAGCAGGAGTACTGCTCCGATGTACCAGCGAGACGAAGAAGACGGAGCGGGCTCGTAGTTCCAATCGTTGCCATCATCGGCGTTGGTCTCGCGGTACGCCTGGAACAGCGACAGTTCATGTCTGGGCGCAGCGTACACCTCTTCATCTGAGGACTGCAGGGGCTCGGACCATTCCTGCGGCTCAGGCACATGCGCCAGGCCTTGTCCATTGCCGTTGGTTGCGGCAGCGGCGCGATGTTCGACGTGGCGATCAGCGTCAGCGCTGGTGGAAGCGCCGCACATGCCGCAGAATTTGTTGATCCCGGGATTGTCATAGCCGCAGTTCTCGCAGCGAGACAGAGGTGGTTGCGCAGCCAGTTCGGAAGCCAGCGCCGATTCGCGACGCGCTTTGTCAGCCTGGAGTTCGTGAAGCAATTCCAGAACTGCCTGCTCGCGGCTTTCAGGAGGGGTCGTGAAATACACTTCGGCCCAGCGTCCCATGTTCTCCGCCAGGAGAGGATTGATCAGGGGATTCAGCTCTGCTGACGGTAAGCTATGTTCCTCTGCAGCTGATTGGCTTGAATGTGGCAAGAAGTCTCTCCGACGCAAATGCGTCTCGACGCAGATTAGGCGCTAGTAGGTATGATTGCACTCCCGGGCTTTCTGGTTGTCAATCCTAAATTGTCTCGAATGAAAGACGTAAGTAGACGAACTTCGCTTTAGTCGCAAACTTTGCGGTAGGCGGGGGCGAACTGATCCAGCTGGGCGTCGCGCTGGGATGTGTATTTTCCCTTAGGGGTTTTCCCGTAGGGATCCGCGTTGGGGCAATAGTACAGCCCAGTTTGAAGATCGACCCAGACTGCCGTAGAAGGATTGCCTTTGTCTTCGGGTACGGGTGGAGGTTCGGCCAAGCCGAGCTGAATCAGGATGCGATCGGCGAGGGGAAGCTCGCGAGCTGCTGGCCTGTGGACAGATGAAGTCGCGGTGGCTGGTTTACGGATGGCGGTTACAGGACGATTGCTCCACAATCCAAAGCGGAGCACGACAAGCACAACCAGGACCGCGACTGCGAGGTAGAGATCTCCGCGGTGGTCGTTCCAGAAAGCGGCCAGCCAAGTGCGGCGCGGGTTGCCGGCAACCTGTTGCAAGTAGTCCCGCGCGGACTCGGCAGAACTCCAGTCCGCGGCAGATGCGGACTCTGTTTCCCCGGCTACTTCAAGTGCATTTTGCGTGGGCTGCAGATGGGTAACGATTTCCGAATTGTGCTGAGATTCGGGTGCGGGGTCGGGTGTACTGGCGACGGCCTGCTGCAATGCTCGCAAATTAATCGGAACCTCGGCGGCGACAGCTGCCGGGTCGGAGAGTTGATCTTCGTTCTGGTCGTCATCCGTCTGGCTTGATAGCTTCAGATGCCAGAGAGACGCAAGCTTGCTTTGCATGCTCGCGGGCTCGCCGTCCTCGCTCCGTGCGGCACCACATTGTCCACAGAACTGTTCTCCGGCTACCAGTTCGTGCCCGCATTTGTAACAACGCACCGAAGTTGCGGACTCCAGCTGTTCACCGGGGTCTTGTTGCGAGAGCTGCGCCACCAAGGCGGAGAGTTCCGCCGTGGCATCGAGGAACTTGGGCTCGCGAGATAATGCATCCGTCATGATGCCTGCCATCGACGAAGACTTCTGATTACTGGCGGGCGACTGGTGAGGAGCCGGATTCTGGTCGGGGTGCGATTCGAAATCAGGGACATTTCCGGATCGAGGTTCCTGGCTGCGCGTGAGCCCTAATTGCGCCTCCAGTGCCCGGAGTTCGTCGCTGTGTTCCTGCAGGACATAGGCGGCTTCGAGCAGCTTAGCCAGGGTCTGCTCGTCGTGAGGCGGTTTCTTGTTCTCCTCGGACACGATTACGTTTTCCACCCCAAAGCGCTCAGGATCATTGCAAGTCCCGCACCAATACTCATTGCAAAGACATGTCGATGGGAATATTCAAAGGGGATGGGGCACCTGCTCCGTGGAATTTAGGGGACTTGGACATAGTGTACCGCTGAATCTGCCGAGTTGGGAACATGTTGTTAAAGTTGCGACCGGCACAAGGAGAGCCAGTCGCCTCAGTCGTAACCAGCTTGTGGTAATCGCTAGGTTACCGGGCTGGAATGTCGGCTGCGGCCCGCGAAGCACTTCTGCTCCCAATGTAAAAGTGGACGGCTGGGGTGATTACTAGAGACAGGATCATGGAGATGAGGACGCCCCCAATCACGGCGACGGCGAGGGGTTGCAGCATCTGCGAACCGGCGCCAAGCGCAAAGGCTAAGGGCAGCATTCCGGCGACCGTGGCTAGCGCGGTCATGACGATCGGACGCAACCTGCGCCGGGCGGCTTGCAGCATTGCGTCTTCCACCGACAGACCGAGAGCACGCATCTTCTGGTCGGAATCCAGCAGCAAGATTCCATTTTTAGCCACGATGCCGATCACCATGATCATTCCCATGAAGGAGGAGATGTTGAAGGTGGTGCGGGTGATCAGCAAGGCGATGAAAACGCCGGAGGTCGAGAGCAAAGCCGAGGCGAGGATGGCAACAGGCGCGGCGAAGCTTCCGAACTCAAACAGAAGAACAATGAAGAGCAGCAACACGGCAAGGACTAAAACGATCGAGAGGTCGTGAAAATTCTGGCGCTGCTCCTGGTATTGGCCGCCATATTCAACGCGAATGCTAGATGGAATGTGCAGTCCGGCAACGGCTTTCTGCACGTCTGCCATGCCGCTGCCCAGGCCACGGCCTTCCAGGCGAGCGGTGATGGCGACATCGCGTTGCAGGTTCTCGCGACGGATCTCAGTTTGCCCGGGAGTTTCGACAACGGAAGCGAGCGAGCCCAGAGTGGCGGTGTGTCCCGTGCTGCTGACCAGCAGGGTGTCGCGCATGGCTTCGAGCGAAGTGCGATTTTGCCCGGGGAAACGCACGCGGATGATGTAGGCACGGTCGTTGGTGATCACGGGCGTGGGTGCAGGCTCGCCCTCCAGTATGGCCGAGGCATCGAGCGCAACTTCTTCCGCGGTGAATCCCGCTCGGGCGGCAATACTTGGGTCGACTTGGAAGGTAACGGCCGGGCCACTGATCGTGTTCTCGATTCCGTTGAGCACATCGACTACGCCCTCGACCTTGGCGATGGCGTCTGACACTTTGGGGGCCCATTCGTCGAGTTGTTTGGAATCTTGGGAAAAGAGTTTGATCTGCACTGGTTCTGGAGCTGAGGTCAGGTCGCCGATCATGTCCTGGAGCACTTGTACGAATTCAACCCGCACCGCAGGTTCCTCGCGGGCGATACGGGCGCGTATATCGGCGATGATGTCCTCCATGCCGCGATCGCGCTTACGCTTTAACTTGGCGAGGATGTCTCCTCGATTCGCTTCCGTGACAGCGGCTAGGCCGAGTTCCAGGCCGGTGCGGCGCGACGTGCTTTCGATTTCGGGAACTTCCTTCAGCATTTGCTCCAGGTGAGAGATGATGCGATTGGTTTCCGTTAGCGAACTTCCCGCGGGTGTCCAGTAGTCGAGAACAAATCCGCCTTCGTCCATTTCGGGCAGAAGATCGGTATCAGTGAGCATGAAACAAACGACGGAGACGGCGATCAGCCCGGCGCTGAACAGGAGCAGCAGCAATGGGCGCTCCAGGGCGCGACGCAGCCAGCGTTCGTGAAACCGGATGACACGCAGAAAAAAACCGCTCAGGTGTTTTTCTTCGGCCGCCAGGAGTTGGTTGGCGTCGATCTCAGCCGCAGTGGCATCCGATTCTGAATCCCTTTCGTTATTTCCGTTCCCGCGGTCTTTGTCATGCTTTGCCTTGATAAAGTACTGGCTCAGGGTCGGGGTCCAGGTGAGCGCCAAAGCCAGCGAAGTCGCCAGCGAAACGGTCATAGTGACTGCGAGGGCGCGAAAGAACACTCCGTAGACCCCCGTGATCACAATCAGGGGAATGAATACAACGATCGGGGTAACGGTCGATCCAAGCAGGGGGATGGTGATTTCTTTGAGGGCGCTGCGAATGGCTTCGAGGCGCGATTGTCCCAGGTCGCGGTGGAGCACGATATTTTCGACCACCACGATGGCATCGTCGATGACCAGCCCTACCGCGGCGGCGAGACCGCCGAGCGTCATGAGATTGAACGTCTGCCCCATGAGCTTGAGCGCGATGAACGTGACCATAACGGTCACGGGAATCACCAGGCCCGCAACCAGCGATGTGCCCCAATCGCGCAGGAAGACGACCAGAATGATGGAGGCTAGGATCAGCCCGATGAGGATGGCATCGCGCACGCTCTTGATGGAATCGGTGACTAGAATCGATTGATCGTAAAAGGGCTCGATTGTGATGCCGGGAGGAAGAGTCCGGCGAATCTTCTCGATTTCGTCATGAACTTCGCGAGCGACCTCAACGGTATTGCCGTCGGGTTGGCGATTGATATTTAGCAGAACCGCTGGTTTGCCGTTGGCGGTGACCACGGTGTACACCGGCTTCACGCTGGGACTCACAGCTGCGATATCGCCGATCCGTATCGGAACTCCCGCCGGCGTGTTCTTGATAACTGTGTGTGCGATTTCGTCCGGCGTGCGGACTTGTCCATTCACCAGTCCCAGATAAAGTTGATGATTCTGCTCCAGAAGGCCGGGAGAGTCGACAAGATTGGTGCGGCGCACGGCATCGAGTATGTCGGTGACGGTGACGCTCGCGGCCAGCAACTTTGCGGGATCGGGGATGATCTGGAATTCAGGCTCCTGACCACCCTGCACGATCACCGTGGAAACCCCGTCCAGACGATTAAGGCGAGGCTTCATCTCGTAGGTAGCCATTTCCCAGAGCCTGGTCTGCGGCGTGCTGTCCGAGGTGACGCTGTAGGCAATGACGGGAAACGCCGCGAAGGTCAGCCGGTCGGCCCGAATCACGGCGGTTGGAGGAAGCTCAGGCTGAACTCGGGAAATGGCTGCATTGACGTATTGCAGGGTCTGGAACATGTCGACGTCCCAGCGGAAATAGAGGTCGACTTCCGCCGAGCCGCGGCCGGTCACGGAGCGTACGGTCAGCAGGCCGGGAACGCTGTTGACCGCTTC
>QHVR01000201.1 GCA_003223595.1 Acidobacteriota bacterium | reverse complement strand
GAATTCGGGGATCTCAGCCGGCGTGACTTCGTGGTTCGACTTTGTGGGGGCGCCGCGGTAACTTTCATTGCCTCACCCCTTTGGAAAATTCCTTTGCTCGATGCGACCGGCACGGATCGCTTCTCGGAAGGCGCGGGATTTGTTTTGCGTCCACGGTACCGCAGCGAACGGCCTCTCGATGCAATGTTGCTGAAGGTGCCCGCAGGTTCCGACCGCTTCGTCAGCGAACAGTACGCGGAGGATATCGCAACTATTCTGCGCGAGTGGAGCACGACTCCTCGTTTCACGCAAGTCATCAAGACGTCGTTATCACCAGACTTTCGGGGGACCTCGCTCAGTCCAGCCGAGTCCACCGTCATTCGTTCTTCCTTGGGACTCGAGGTCCGGCGTAACCGATTCAGCAGCGACACGAAAATGGATCCCGATCGATTCGTGCTTGAGTGGCAATCCTGGCTGCAGGTTTTCGCCAGCATTGATGTTGCGGAGTTTCAGGTGACCAGCATTGAAATCCCTGAGGACCCAACCGGGGAGAACACGAGCCCTCGCAATCTGATTACACAAGTTCGCTATGAAGTCGCGGGTTCGGGCGCTGGATTTCATCGCCAGCAGCGAATCGGTAATTGGCGCATGGACTGGCAAGCATCTGGCGACGGCCGCTTTCAACTGCGCAATCTCCAGGCGCTGGAAGAGACCGAAGCGAAATCCACCTCGCCCTTCTATTTAGACATCTCGGCCGCGGCAATGGGTGCGAACACTTCTTATGCCGCGCAGATGCTTCACGGTACAGACTACTGGCGGACGATTCTCGATGGCGCGTCCGGCATCGATGTTTACGGTCATAACGGCATTTCCTTCGCCGATATTGACGGCGATGGTCTGGACGATCTCTACGTTTGCCAGCCTGCGGGTTTGCCCAACCGGCTTTATCGCAATCGCGGCGACGGAACTTTTGAAGACGTCACTGAATCTTCCGGTCTCGGCGTTCTCGAAAGCACAGCGTGCGCGCTGTTCGCCGATTTCAACCACGACGGGCATCAAGACGTGATCGTGGTGCGTGCCAACGGCCCTATCTATTTTCTGAACGATGGCACCGGCAAATTCCGCCAGCAGACCGACGCCTTTCAGTTCGCGCATGCTCCGCAAGGAACATTCACCGGCGCGGCAGCAGCGGACTACGATCGCGACGGATGGCTCGACGTTTATTTCTGCCTCTATAGCTACTACCAGGGCACTGGACAGTATCGCTATCCGTCCCCTTATCAGGATGCGGAGAATGGTCCTCCGAACTTCCTGATGCGGAACAATCGCGATGGCACCTTCCGCGATGTAACGGAGGAATCTGCTCTCAGCAAGAACAACTCGCGGTACAGCTTTTGTTGTGCGTGGAGCGACTACAACCGCGATAGCTGGCCTGACCTCTACGTCGTGAACGACTTCGGGCGCAAGAATCTGTATCGCAACAATGGTGACGGCACTTTCACCGACGTGGCTGCGCAGTCGAAAGCGGAGGACGTAGGCGCAGGGATGAGCGTCTCATGGCTGGATTACGACGCCGATGGCGCAGACGATCTTTATGTAGCCAATATGTGGACGGCAACTGGTCTGCGCGTCTCCATGCAGGACGCTTTCAAAAAGGATTCGGCGCCGGATGTGCGAGCCCTGTATCAGAAACATGCTATGGGCAACTCGCTGCTGCGGAATGACGGTTCTACTTTCAAAGACATCACGATTTCTTCGGGCACTGGGATTGGGCGCTGGGCATGGTCAAGCGACAGTTTTGATTTCGATCATGACGGCTTCCCAGATATTTACATTGCAAACGGAATGGTGTCGGGACCGTCGCGCTCTGACCTGAATAGCTTTTTCTGGCGGCAAGTGGTGGCGAATTCGCCGGACCAGGCGGCCTCGTCGCACGAGTACGAGCGGGGATGGATGGCCATCAACGAACTGATTCGCAGTGACGCGACCTGGAGCGGCTACGAGAGGAACATTCTGTATGCCAACAACGGCGACGGAACATTCGCGGATGTGTCGGCCGCTGCAGGGCTGGACTTCATCGAAGACAGCCGTTCGTTTGCGCTCGCAGATATTGACCACGACGGCAGGCTGGAACTCGTTCTCAAGAACAGGAACAGCCCGCAGTTGCGGATCTTGAAGAATGTCGCCAAGGCTATTCCGCCATCCATTGTCTTTCGTCTGCAGGGCACGAAAAGTAATCCCGACGCCGTAGGTGCGGCGGTGACCATCGAAAGCGGCTCGCGAACTCAAACCCAGACTGTCCGCGTGGGCTCCGGCTTCCTTTCGCAACACAGCAAGGAGATATTTTTCGGGCTTGGAGAACATCAGGGCCGGGTGCGCGCGGCGATTCACTGGCCCAGTGGGCTCGTGCAGCAACTAACGGACCTTCCCGTCAATCACCGGATTTGGGTGCAGGAAGGAAAACAACCCTTGCGATTGGAGCCGTTCAGAAATCCGGCGCCTCTGCCGGCAGGCGCATCCGGCAGGACGGTAGCTGATCCTGTGCCGTCCACGGTTGAGACGTGGCTCCTGGCGCCGATCCCAGCCCCGGAGTTCTCGCTTCCAGATCTGGGCGGAAAACAGTGGACGCTCTCCGCGCTTCGCGGCAAGCCAACCCTGCTTCACTTCTGGACGAGCAAATCGGACGATTGCGTGAAGGCGTTGCAAAGGCTGGAAAAAACATACAGGCGCTGGACTGGACAACTCATCACCATCAACGTAGATGAATGGACGCCGGGCGCAGAATCGAAGCAAGACGCCAAGGCACAAGACTTCTCTGCGGTGCAGCGAGAGCACGGTTTTACTTTTCCCATCCTGCGCGGTTCCGACGACACTGCGGCCATCTACAACCTCTTGTACCGGCACATTTTTGACCGGCATCAGGACATGGCTCTCAGTACATCGTTTCTCATCGATGAAACTGGAAATATTGTGAAGGTGTATCGCGGAGCGATCGACCCCAAGAGCGCGGGTCAGGACTTGCGAAGCATTCCCAGATCCGAGGCGGAGCGACGCCAGCGCGGGCTGCCATTTTCCATGAGCGGGTCCAGCATTTCCGTCGGCCGCAACTATCTTTCGCTGGGCGCTCAGTTTTTCCAACGAGGGTACCTCGAACAGGCCGCGGCTTTCTTTCAGCAGGCGTTACAGGATGATCCGTCCAGCGCCGAAGCCATTTATGGCCTGGGAAGCGTCTATCTCAATCAGAACAACAATGCCTCCGCGCGCGAGATGTTTGAACGCGGACTGCGGCAATCCGCGAGCTATCCCGATACCCTGCCCGATACCTGGAACAATTTGGGCGTGATTTCGACTCGCGAAAATAACGTGGCCGAGGCCATCGACGACTTTGAGAACGCCCTGAAGATCAATCCGAATCATTTGCTGTCACTGGACAATCTAGGTAACGCATATCGGTTGCAGAAGCGCTGGGCTGACGCACGAAAAGTTCTCGAGCGGGCTCTGTCGATTGCGCCCAACGACCCTGAAGCCAACTACAGCATGGCAATGGTGTATGCGCAGACAGACGACACAACGAAGGCATACGACTATTTGCAGCGGGCTCTGCAAGTGCGGCCGGATTATCCTGAGGCCCTGAATAATTTAGGCGTTCTGTATCTGGTTACGCAGCGCCCGGATGAAGCTGTTACGACCTTCCAGCGATGTATCCGCGTGGCTCCGGCGTTTGATCAGGCGTATTTGAATCTCGCGCGTGTCTACGTTCTAAAGGGCGAGCGCGGCCAGGCGCGCGAACTGCTCAATCAACTCCTTAAAGAGCATCCCGACCACGTCCAGGCGCGGCGCATGCTTGAGCAGTTGCAGCAGTGATCTTCTTCAGGGCTTGGGCACAGACGCTGACAGCAAGTCCACAAACTCCTTGTAAAACTTCTGTGTGTCCAGATCCACCTGGATCTCGACGGGCACTCCGTGAATCTTTGGCGCATCCTGTTGTGTCCAGCTCAGGGTGTCGCCAAAACCAGGTCCACGATTCAGGTCGACGTCAAGATACCTGATATCTTTGCCCGTGATCAGAGATGGATCGAGCCAGGCAAGCGCCGACAGTTCGTCCCACAAATAGTTATATTGCCCTCGCAGGCGCGCGTAGGTGCCGACGTATTTCGCGGCCGGAGAATTCGCAGCTTTTATCTGATCGATCAAGTTCTGGGTAAGCCGAGTCTTCACCGAGATATCGACGGTGGTGCAAACGATCTTCTTCCAGGGCGCCAGCAGCACGTTGTGAGCGGCTTCGGGATCAAACCATAAATTGAATTCGCGACGCGGAGTGTTCACGAACTCAGGATCATCGGTCTTCGGGTTGAGGCTGCCGCCCATAAAGACCAACTCTTCGGCGAGACTGGGGAACTCGGGCTCAATCGCCATCGCGAGGGCCAAATTCGTCATGGGTCCACCCTCGTAAATCGTGATCTCGTGCGGATACTTCCTGACCATGCGCACCAGAAAATGTGCGGCATCCTCGTCCGACGGTTTGGTCGTGGGCTTGCCTTCGGGCATTTCGCCCAACTGGTCCGGCGGATGATACAGGCGCGGGGTCCACGCGCCTAGCCACGCAAAAGAG
>QHVR01000116.1 GCA_003223595.1 Acidobacteriota bacterium | reverse complement strand
TTCGCGGGTGATTGGATGGAAATTCTCTGAAGTCCCGGGGCTTCCAGTTCCTTACTGGACGATTGAAACTGGCGGCTCACGTGGCGGCTTGTTGAAGCGCCCGGTTCCCGCGCCTCCGCCACAATCCGGCACCAACGCATTTGTGTGCTCTCTGGAAGTGGAAGACTTTGACCCGGTTGCAAAAAGCATCAGCGATTCGGGCGGGATTGTGGCCCTTCCCAAATTCGCGGTCCCCAAGACCTGCTGGCAAGGATACTTTGTGGATCCCGAAGGCAATACGTTCGGCATCTTCCAGGTGGATGCAACAGCGAAGTAGAAGCTATATGTGGGGACAGCCGCCGTGGGCTGTTCCCACATACGAGTCCCAACATGGACCGGTTTCGCACAGCGTTCCTCATTTGCCCAGGTGATATCCTGAGCAATAATGCCGTCCCAGAAGTCGAGTTCCCGTCCGTTCATTCCCGACGAGCGTCAACGCCAGGCGATTGAGCATGTCCACGGCCCTATGCTGGTAGTTGCCGGAGCGGGCACCGGCAAGACCTCCGTCCTCACCCATCGCATCGAACATTTGGTCCGCGACGGTCATGCGCAACCAGACGAAATCCTGGCCCTCACCTACACCCGCAATGCGGCGGCTGAAATGCGAAATCGCGTGCGCACTTTGCTGGCGGGCAAGACCATCCACGCCACCACATTCCATGACTATTGCCTGGACCTGTTGAAGCGCTGCGGCAAAGACTTTGGCGTTCTTGATGATCAGGATCTCTGGATTTACCTTCGCCGCCGCATTCGCGATCTTCACCTTGAGCATTTCATCCGAGCTGCCAATATCGGCCAGTTCCTGAGCGATCTCCTGAAATTCGTTGCCCGCTGCCATGACGAACTGGTCACTCCCGAAAACTACCAGGAGTATGTCGAACGGCTGGCGCGGGGAGAAGTCTCCGTCCCCCGAGTTGCCAAAAGCAAGAATGCCCTGACGGACGCGGAAGTTTTAGGCCGCTGCCGCGAAATCGCGCGCGTATTCTCCTCGATGGAGCGCTGGCTGCGCGAAGAAAATCTGGGCACGTTCAGCCATATGATTACGCGTGCGCACGAGATTCTGCACACCGACGAGCGTGTTCTCAGCGAAGCTCGCGCCCGCGCGCGGTTCATTCTCGCCGATGAATTTCAGGACGCGAACTTCGCCCAGATCCAAATCCTGAGCCGCCTGGCCGGCCCGGAGGCGAATCTTTTCGCAGTTGGCGATCCCGACCAGGGCATTTATCGCTTCCGTGGAGCTTCGAGCGCCGCTTTCGAGTTGTTCCAGCGAAGCTTCCCTTCGACGAGGTTTGTTGTTTTGGAAAAGAACCGTCGCTCGACGACCCCGATTCTGCGTACCGCGTTCGCAGTGATCAACGAGAATCCACCGGTGGCCGCTAAAGACTCGACCGGTGCGTACCAGCGACTTCCTTTGCAGTCGGCTCGCGAGGAAGAGGCATTGAACGCCGGGCAAAAGCTGGCGAGTCTGCCTGTTGAGGCCGTCATTCTCACCAGCCGCGATGCTGAAGGCGCCAACATCGTCAGCACGATCCGCGACCTGCAGAGGAAGTCCAGGTGCAAGTGGTCGGATTTTGGAATTCTGTACCGTTCCCACTTCCACAGGGACGATGTCGTGCTGGAACTTGCGGAAGCGGATATCCCATTCGTCATTGAGAGCATGGACGTTTCCGACACGCCCGAAGCCCGTGACTTCTTCGCCTGCCTTAACGCTGTGGTGAACTCCGGCGATGACGTGAGCCTGTTCCGGGTCGCCGCTTTGCCCTGCTTTCAGGTGGATGCCGAACAGTTGCGGCAGGTGATGCGCGCCATTGCTCGCGAAAGGCGCGAGAGCAAGGTCGTTCCGCTCTCTTCGGCGCTGGATCGTGTTAAGGGCGGAGCGGCTGTGCTCGAGGGCATCCAGTCGGCGCGCGAAGAAATCCGCCGCTGCGATGCCAAGGCTCTTCGGGCCGCGCAGATCATCATCAGAGAGTTTTCGCTTGATCTTTCGTCACCGATTCTTCGCGCTGCGCTCTACTTCGTTCAGGAATGGGAGAAGAAGAAGGTCAACAGGACGACCGAACTGCAGGAACTGATGGAGTATCTCGAGTACTTCCGAGAAGCCGGAGGCGTGATCCCGCTACAGGCCAGCGAAGGCGAGAACGCAGTACGTCTGATGACCGTACACGGAGCTAAGGGGCTCGAGTTCCCCCATGTGTTTATTCTCCGCGCCAATTCGAGTTCGTTTCCCGCGAATTACAAGGAAACGCTGGTCGCTTTTCCCCGCGAGTTGCGGGATCCTGACTCTCTGACCCAGGCCGATGATAAGACGATGCATGCGCAGGAAGAGCGCCGGTTGTTTTACGTCGCGATGACCCGTGCCCGTGACTCTTTGCGCATCTACGCGCGGGAGGGAGGCGGAAAGAACGATAAAACTCCTCCGGGATATATTCGCGACCTGTGCTCCAAGCCCGGTCTGACGGGCTGCTTCCGGCCCATTCCCGCCAGCGGCGCGCAGGGCACGCTCGACATGCGAGCAGGCAGTTCGCCGCTATATCCTGCCGAGTCGCAGACGACTCTCTGGCTCGAAATGCCTGTGGTCGATGGTCTGCACGCGCGCCTGAGCGCTTCTGCTGTGGACACTTACGAGCGCTGCGGGCTCCGATTCAAGCTGGATCGCGACTGGCGTCTAGCTGCGAAACCTGCGGCCGCGATGCAGTTCGGTGCCGCCATTCATCGCGTGCTCAAGACATACTTCGATTCTGTCCGGGCGGGCCGTCCCAAAACGGATGAAGAACTCATCGATCTGTTCCGTCAAGATCTTGCGGACGCCAAAATTCAAGAGCTCTATCAGCAGGAACTCTATCAAACGCAGGGGATCGCGCAATTGCTCGAGTTCCTGGCATCAGCCCGAGCTATTCCTGCGACGCAAGTCCTGCATACGGAAGAGTCGTTTGAAATCCGGATTGGCGAAACCCTGGTAGTTGGCCGGATCGATCGCATCGACCGCCGCCCTGACGGCAGCGTCGCTATCATCGATTACAAGACGGGAAAAGGCCGCGATCAGGAAGACGCGGATCAGAGCCTGCAGTTGTCTTTGTATGCCATTGCGGCACGCGAAAAGTGGCAATATCAAGTCAGGGCGCTGCTGTTTCACAACATGGAACAGAACGTGCCGGTCGTGACTACCCGCTCTGAGTCAGACCTGATCGCCGCGCGCAATCGGGTCGAAGCCGCTGCGCAGGGCATTGCGGACGGCATCTTCGATCCCAAGACCGGCATACACTGCAACTTCTGCGCGTATCGCAGCTTGTGCCCCGAGAAGGAAAAGCGCATTCCGCGCCGCGCCGAAGTCCCCGCCTCCCAATCCAACTGAGCTGAGTCACCGGGCCAGGTTGTGTCGACGACGAGGCTGGTATTTTGAAACCTGAAACTCGAAACCTGAAACTTCCTACGCAAAAAACTTAGGGGACGCATTTCGCGTCCCCTTTTGACTTCGTACTCACCTTACTTAGTGTTTCTTTTTCTTCTTTGCCTTTTTCTTGGTTGCCATTGTTCCTATTCTCCCTTCCATTCTTCATGGAAAATTTGCAGTGCTGTTCTACTGCAACTAGTTGATGTATAGAGTTAATGAAAAATGAAGTCAAGAAAAAAATGATCGTTCCTTCGCGCCAGTCGTGACACCAAAGTCATCGCGCACGAATTTCTTTGCCGAAAGTCAACCAAATTATTTCTGTGAACACACTCATTCGGTCTCGGAGGTCTCCTGTACTGCATCGCGCGCGTGCAAATTCATCTCTGTCGTTCATGATTCCATCACGCATTCGGGTTAGGCGCAGAGACATGGCCGTGCGCAGTTGTCGTCAACAATCTTTTTCCGCAACCTCTATAATGAGAAGAGCGAAATCAGCGTAGGAGCCGCATTTTATGCCCACTTTCGATGATGCAGTTATCCTCTCCGGCTGCCGTACCCCAGTCGGAAAATTCCAGGGCAGTCTCGGCGACTTCAGCGCGCCGCAGCTGGGAGCGATTGTGGTGCGTGAAGCGGTGAAACGCGCCGGCCTCGATCCCGCACACGTGGACGAGTGCATCATGGGCAACGTCGTCTCCGCCGGACTCGGCCAAAATCCCGCGCGCCAGGCCGCAATCTTCGGTGGACTCTCTCCCGCGACAGGTGCCATGACAATAAACAAAGTTTGCGGCTCAGGATTGAAATCGGTCGCACTCGCCGCGCAAGCGGTGCAGACGGGAAACAGTTCTATCGTTGTCGCAGGCGGAATGGAATCGATGACGAATGCTCCTTATCTTCTTCCTCAAGCACGCAAGGGCTATCGCCTCGGTAACGCGCAGATCGTCGACTCCATGGTCCACGACGGACTTTGGGATGTGTACAACGATTACCACATGGGCATCACCGGCGAGAACGTAGCCGAGAAGTACGGCATCACCCGCGAAGAGCAAGACGAGTTTGCGGTGAACTCCCATCGCAAGGCTGTCTCCGCCATCAAAGAGTGCCGCTTCAAGGCGCAGATTGTGCCGGTCGAAATTCCCGCGAAGAAGAAAGGCGCTGCCCCGGTGATCTTCGACAAAGACGAAGGCCCGCGCGAAGATACGACCATTGAAATCCTGCGCGCTTTGAAGCCCGCATTTAAAAAAGATGGCACGGTCACGGCGGGAAATGCACCGGGAGTGAACGACGGAGCGGCAGCCTTTGTAGTGACCAGCCTTCAGCGCGCCAAAGAACTGGGCGTCAAACCCATGATCCGTATCGTGGCGCAAGCTACGAGCGGTGTCGAACCCAAATGGGTCATGATGGCCCCAGTGAGTGCGGTTCGCCAGATATGGCAGAAGACTGGGTGGAAGAACGAAGATGTGGACCTCTACGAACTCAACGAGGCGTTTTCGGTCCAGGCACTGGGAGTGATCCGCGAGTTGGGTTTGAATATGGACAAAGTGAATGTGAATGGGGGCGCAGTTGCTCTTGGCCATCCTATTGGCGCGAGCGGAGCCCGCGTGCTGGTCACGTTGATCTACGAGATGATCCGCCGGGACGTGAAGCGCGGTATCGCCGCACTCTGCCTTGGAGGGGGAAACGCAGTCGCGATGGCGGTAGAGCGGTAAACGGAGATGTAAGGATAGCCATTAGGCTGTCCAACCGAAGGCGAAGCCGAGCGCGACCCGGTAAGAGCCTTTCCCTACTGAACTCAGGTTCTCAGTTCACTCGCGCCGCCGGCAGAGTCACCGTGAACACCGCTCCCCCACCCGGAGCATTGGCCGCCTCGATACTGCCACTGTGTTCCTTCATCACCGACTTGCAGATGCTCAAGCCCAGTCCGGTCCCGCGCCCCGGACGCTTGGTCGTGTAGAACGGGTCAAAAATGCTCGACAGGTTTTCTTTTGGGATGCCAGCGCCATCGTCATGGAAGCTAACCCAGACCGTGTTTTCTCCCCGTCCCATACGAATCCGCAGCGTGCCTTTTTCGTGCGCCTCCCGAATCGCCTGCTCAGCATTCAGGATCAGGTTTAAGAAAACCTGCATCAGTTGATGGGGATCGCCCGAGGCGTACGGCATTCCGTTTTCTTTCAGGAAGTCCACCGTGATGTTGTTCTTGCGCAAGGAATACGCGTGCAGGTTTAAGGTCCGCTCCACCACCTCGGTGAGGCTGATCTTGCTCTTTCCCGGAGCGGGCGGGCGCGAGAAGTAAGTAAGGTTCTGTACGATCTCGGCCGCGCGTCGCGCCTGCTGTTGCAGAAGCGCCACCTGCTTGCGCGCGGTTTCGTTGGTCTCGACATCCTGCAGCAGTTCACTGACGCCCAGAATGGCCGTAAGGGGATTATTCAATTCGTGCGCGACGCCCCCGATCATTGCTCCCATGGCAGCCAGGCGTTCGCTCTGGACTACCTGCTGCTCCAATTTGCGTTCAATGGTGATGTCGCGGACGGAAATGATTACACCGTTGGGGTTGCCCTCCGCCTCGACTAATTGGCTGGCAGAAGCGCGCATGGTTCGCCAGGTCCCATTCTGATGGCGAGCGCTGTACTCCGCCGAACCAAACACCTGCTTCCCGGACACCACGTCCCGATAGAGCGCCGCCAATTCGGGAGAATGATTTTCCAGGTCGCTGATTTTTTTCCGCAGCATGTCCTTCGATTCGTAGCCGAGCAGATCTTTCGCCCGCGAACTCACGAAGGTGTAGCGCTCCTCCAGATCGACCACTAGAATCAGATCAGGGAAGCTCTCCAGCAGCCGGCGCCGGAATTCCTCCTGCTGCGCCAGTTCCCACTCCATGTTGCGCTTTTCCGTGATGTCGACCAGTGTTCCCTGGTATCGGATGATTTTCCCGGCGGCGTCCCACACGGCCCGCGATGAATCGAGAAACACCGCGGGTTCCCCATCCTTCCGCCGCAAGCGGATCTCACGCGTGCGCACACCACCGCCATCATCTGCCGCCCGCCCCAGCACCGGGGCTCCCGGATCGAAGTTCAAGGCCGACGGCGCAACCGCCAGCAGTTCACGCTTATCCTGGTATCCCAGCAGGCTCACCAGCGCCGGATTGGCATCCAGCAGTTGCCCCTCAGGTGTGCTGAAGTACACGCCTTCCTGCAGCGTCTCAAACAACTCGGTGAAGCGCAGCTCCTTTTCCCGCTGCTCGGTGACGTCATGGCCTAGGATGCTCGCTCCCGCCAGTTCATCCCCTTTGATGATGCCGTTGACCACGCACTCGAAATACAATGCGCGCGTGCTGTTCTTGAGCCGGATTTTGACCGTTCCCGCCCAGTGTTTCTTCTCCAGGAATCGTCCTAACTCCCGCTCGGCATCCTCTCGCGCCGGTTCTTCCAAAAAATCGTAAACCTTGCGCCCAATTAGTTCGGAGTACTTCAGCCCGGTCAGCTCCGCAACCCGCTTGTTGACTGTCCGCAAGGTACCGTCCAGAGATACTGCGCACGCCAGGTCGTCGAAGGAGTCGATCAACTCCTTGAAGTTGCGCTGCGAACGCATGATGACCTGGCTGAGCTGGTCGAGTTGCTCCTCCGACGGAGCTGCGCCCACATGTTCCTGCAGGCCACGCAGCGCATCCTTCAATTCGCTTACTTCGCGCCGCCTGCCGAATGCACAAACAGCGAACAGGATCGACAGCGCCAGTACTCCCAGCGGAATCGCGCGCAGATGAAAGGGGACGGCTTCCAGCCGCTCCCACATGAGGCCTGCTAACGCCACCGCCAGCAGGATCATGAACAGCAGAGTCCAACGCCAAAGCTGGGATTCTTGCTCTTCCAGGTGGCCGGGCGAGCGCTGCGAGGTGGGATTACGGTCTGGGCTCATACACCTTGGGCTGTTTACCAGAATGCCATCTCATTCTATAGCCCAGCGCCAGCCATCTGATGTAAACAGTTTGGTACGGAAGGGAGTGCACAAAAGTCCCTGTCGTCTTTCCCAAAACGGATCTTCCTGAGAATTTTCCGCTCCAAGGTGACATTCGTCACATCCCTGCTTCTTTCCATCCCCTACTTTGGAATGGCCGACGTCCGGATACGGAGAACTGGAGCCTGAGTTTCTGTGTGCCCGGGCAGGTATTCGCAGCCGAAAGCTCAATCGCGAATCTCGCCAATGCTCTATAAGACTCTTAGCGCGGCCGTTTACGGCATCGACGCCAATATTATCCAGGTGGAAGTCGACTGCTCCGGCATCAAGTGCGACCAGGACCACTTCCACACGGTGGGCCTGCCCGACGCCGCGGTGCGCGAGAGCCGCGACAGGGTGCGCGCCGCGCTCAAGAATTGCGGATATGACATTCCGCCCACGCAAATCACCATCAACCTCGCTCCGGCGGATATCAAGAAGGAGGGCTCCGGATTCGACCTGCCGATGGCGCTAGGCATCGTGGGCGCCTACGGCGGGCTAACTAGGAAGGAAATCGCGGATTGCCTTTTCGTGGGTGAGCTTTCGCTGGACGGCGGCGTGCGAGGCGTCCGAGGCGCATTGCCCATCGCCCTCGAGGCGCGGGGACGGAAAATCTCGCGCATGGTGGTTCCCGAGGCCAATGCGAAAGAAGCTGCCATGGTCGGCGGCGTCGAGGTGTACCCGGTCCGCTCCCTGCTCGACGTTATTCATTTTGTGAACTCGGGCAACGGCATCGTGCCCATGAAGGCCGATGGCGACTCCCTTCTGCGCCAGGCGCAACAATTCTTTATCGACTTCAAGGACGTCCGCGGACAACACACGGCCAAGCGCGCCCTCGAAATCGCCTGCGCGGGCGGGCATAACATCCTGATGATCGGACCTCCGGGCTCGGGCAAGACCATGCTGGCCAAGCGCATGCCCACGATCCTCCCCCCATTCACCTTTGAAGAAGCGCTGGAAACGACCAAGATCCACAGCGTCGCTGGAGTGCTCGATCAGGGCACGGGGCTGGTGGGAACCCGCCCCTATCGCTCGCCCCATCACACCATCTCGGATGCGGGCCTGATCGGCGGCGGCGTGATCCCGCGTCCTGGCGAAGTCTCGCTCGCGCATAACGGGTTGCTCTTTCTGGATGAACTGCCAGAATTTCCGCGGAATGTGCTGGAAGTCCTGCGCCAGCCGCTGGAAGACGGCACCGTGAGCATCGCGCGGGCGTCCATGTCGCTGACCTTCCCGGCCCGTTTCATGCTTGCTGCCGCGATGAACCCCTGCCCTTGCGGATTTCACAATGACCGTACACGCGAATGTCGGTGCACACCACCGATGATCCAACGGTACATCTCAAAAATCTCCGGTCCGCTGATGGATCGCATTGATATTCACATTGACGTCCCCGCGGTAAATTACAAGGAGATGCGGTCCGCGACGGAGCCGGAACCCTCCGCCCAGATCCGGGAGCGCGTTATCTCTGCGCGCCGGAAACAGCTTGAGCGTTTCGCCTCCTCGCGCGAGAAGCTCTATTGCAATGCCCAGATGAGCTCGCGGCATATCCGGAGTTTCTGCAATCTCTCTGCCGATTGCGAACGCCTGCTGGAACGCGCCATGACGCAGCAAGGTCTCAGCGCCCGCGCGCACGATCGGATTCTCAAAGTCGCTCGCACCATTGCGGACCTGGAAGATGCACCGGAGTTGGCGCCGAAGCATATCGCCGAAGCCATCCAATACCGCAGCCTCGACCGGACCTATTGGGCTTGAGCCCAAGCGGTGATGCAGACAAGGCCGCCGTGCTGCCTTTTTCAGCCCTGGTTTAAAAAAACAATGAACACGCGTCCGTAAAGGGATCTCCGGCCAGTTTTAGGGGCCAAGCCGTATTGCCGCGAAAAGGGAAGAACTCTCATAGTGTGAGAGCCTGCGCATATGCATCTCCCTGGCTCGCCGCTCCGATGTCCAAAGACTGTGCAGCGCGATCAGACTTCGGAGGTTGTGAATGCGTTCGGTGTCGTTCTTAGCCCGTAGCTCGTCCTGGTGTGCACTCTTTCTCCTCATTACGTTGGCACTCGCCTTCTCCGGCTGTGGAAGCTCGAATCCTATGGCGACCCTGCCTCCGACCAAGCCACCAGCCGCGCAGCCACCCACCGCGCAGCCACCCGCGCAATCTAGCTATCCGTCCACGCCGCCTGTGCCGATTACGTGGTCGCCTCAGACGAGCCAGCTACCTGCGCCGCCCGCGTGTGATCCTCCTACATCGAGCTGTACTCCGCCTGATCCTAAGGGCTCGAATGATTTCCCCCTCACTGTCTCCGACCCGACCGACAAGGCGAGCGTGACCTCGCCCATGCACGTGGTTGCGAGCGCCACTCCAAAAAATCCTATTTTCTTCATGCGCGTGTATGTCGACAATCTCGCGGTGTACTTCACGTACACGAGCGCGATCGATACTCAAATCTTTGCTGCGCCTGGGCAACACACGATCGAGGTGATGGCGGAAGACAAGCAGGGATACATTTCCACAACCATCCTGACGGTGAACGTGACATCGCAGGCAGCGCAGACCACCATCAGCGGAATTCAAAACATGCCAGGCTGGCAGTCCTGCGCCGCAGATTTCGCCGCCGGTTCGGGCCGCGACGGACAGGTCTGCGCCTCAGGCAATCCCAATCCCCCAACTTCGACGATGACCGAAGGCCAGTCTTCTCCCGCAATGGACGGCAAGTCTGCAAAATTCACCATGAGCGGCCCGAACGGTTATTCCAACGAGCTGTATTTCAATGCGATCGCTGGCGGCAATAACGTGAGCCATTTCACCTACGATTTGTACTTCTACATTGACAACCCAAGCGCCCCGCAAGCGCTGGAATTTGATCTCAATCAAACCTTCGGCGGATACCGCTGGGTCTGGGGATCGGAGTGCAACTTCAAAGGAGACACTCCGCCAGCCTGGGATATCTGGGACGACGAAGCCGGTCTGTGGCGCCAGACCAACGTGCCCTGCAATGCGTTCCCAGCCAATACCTGGATCCACCTGATCTGGCAATTCGAGCGCGTGGGGAATCAGGTCCACTACATCAGCCTGCAGGTGGGAGATCAAACCTACAACGTGGATACCTACTACAACAATCAGACCGACTGGACGCTGGAAGAAATCGATGCTGCATTTCAGATGGATTTGCAGCAGCCGCCAATCAGCTACAACGTGTGGCTGGACCAAGTCAATCTGACGGCGTGGTAGGAACTGGCTACGACCTGCACGTATGGCACGGAACGATGCATCATCCGTGCCAATCCGTGCAGATCTGTGGCTCAGAAGCCCCGACCCTTCAGCATGGTATCGAGATCGTCAGGATGCAGCGCCCTGGTCATGGCGTCTTCACGGCTGAGCGCTTGCTGGAATACAAGCTGGGCCAGAGATTCTTCCAGAGTGAATGAACCCTGCTTTCGAGTAATCGTGATCTCCTGATGCAAATGCTGCAAGGCATTCTTGCGGATATGCTGCCGCGCACCGTATCCCACCATCAGCAGTTCCGCCGCGGGCACGCGGCCCCCGTTCCGATGCGGAAGCAGGTTTTGCGTGAGCATCGCGGCCAGCGCCATGGCGATCTCCGCGCGAATCGAATGTTGCCGCTCCTGCGGAAACGAATCCGCAATGCGGGACACCGTGGAAGCGGCATCGGTCGTGTGCAGCGTAGTAAATACCAAATGCCCCGTCTCCGCCGCGGATAGAGCAATGCGCGCGGTTTCCGGATCGCGCATCTCACCGACCACGATCACGTCGGGCGCCTGCCGCATGGCTGCGCGTAACGCGGTAGGGAAGTCAGGCGCATCGATCCCGATCTCCACCTGTTCCACGACGCTGCGGTTGTGCTGGTGCTCGTATTCGATCGGATCTTCAATGGTGACGATATGCCGCGAAGTCTCCCGGTTAATCTCGTTGACCAGTGCAGCTAGAGTAGTGGATTTGCCCGAACCGGTGGCGCCGCCGATGATCACCAGTCCACGCTGCAGTTTTGCCAGCGCCCCGACACCGGCGGGCAGATGCAATTCCTCCAGAGTTGGTATCGTCGACGGCAGGGCCCGTACCGTCGCCGCGGCGCGCCCGCGCTCGCGGTGCAAGTTGATGCGGAACCGCCCCAGCCCTTCCACGCGGTAAGACGAATCCGCAATCCCATACTGCTGATATTCTTCCCGTGCGTGAGCCGCTAGTGCGGGAAGCACGGCCGCCTCAATGCCCTCGCCGCTTAGGGCGCTCTCGCCAAGGGTGGACAAAACGCCCTCCGTGCGAATCGCCGCAGGAGCGCCGGACACCAGCAGCAGGTCGCTGCCTTTTTGCGCCACCAGCCGTTCCAGCCACCCATGCAGCTGCGAATTGTCCCTACCGTTGGCTACAGCCATCCCGTCTACTTGCGTTGCGTTCGTCTCGGTCGTCATAGTCCTCATTAGATGCCGCTCTTTGGGCGCGAGATGAAACTTGACGGCATTCTTAATCAGATCGCTGCCCGCTTGACCTCTTGCGCCCGAAACGGTAGCCTCGCCACGTTCTCAAGATCTCGATAGGAGGTTCTGCATGGTTCCACTCTCCGCTCTCTGGCTGCCCATGATCCTCTCAGCAGTCATCGTGTTCATTGCCAGCTCCATCATGCATATGCTGCTGCCATACCACAAAAGGGATTACCAGAAAGTAGACGAAGAGAAAATCCTGCCTGCGCTTCGCGCCGCTGGCCTCACGCGTGGACACTACGTCTTTCCATACTGCACGCCGAAAGAAATGAAGTTGCCGGCGATGGTCGAGAAATATAAACAGGGACCGGTCGGAATGATTACCGTGTTCCCCAGCGGCCCGCCAGTCCTGGCAAAATTTCTCGGTCTCTGGTTTGCTTATTGTCTGTTGATCAGCTTCTTTGTGGCTTACCTGACCGGGCACACGGTCGCGCCCGGGGCGTACTACCTGGGAGTCTTTCGCGTGGTGGGGACTGCCTCGTTCCTCGCGTATGGTTTTGGGACGATCAGCAATGCGATCTGGAAAGGCCAGACCTGGAGCTTCACCATCAAAGAAGTAGTCGATGGATTGGTGTATGCGCTACTCACCGCCGGAACCTTCGGCTGGCTCTGGCCGCGTTAGAAGAGATCACCACAGAGGGCACTGATACACAGGGGAATTCCCCTGTGTACCTCTGTGTCCCCTGTGGTGATCTTTGTGATTAATTCTGCCGCAACGCTGGCATCGGAATCGGAATGCTGAAAGCCGTAGCTGCTCCTCCCATGCCGTTCTCGCAAGTAGTTGGCGGAAAAGTGCAGCCGGTCCCGTTGCCCTGGCATCCAGCTGCCCAGAACATGTAACCGAGCATCCCCGTAGTGGTGCCCGCGCCCGCGGGCGCCAGAGTCTCCACGAAACTGGCCGCCGTATTCTGATCGGAGTTGCTGAAGTTATTGCAATTGGGCTTACCGCCGATAAGCCACAAGCTTCCCGTGAGTTTTGCGGGAGCCATGGGAGGCACTGATCCCGAAAGCCCATCCACGTGCTGCTGCCAGCCCGATTCCAATGTAGCCACGCTGGTCTTCTGACTTCCGACCATGGCATTCGCATAGTCCAGCACAGGGGCGCTGGTCTTCAGCCAATTTGTGACGGCATAGTTCTCGATGGCGGTGAGATAGGTGTCGCCGTCGCCGATATCGATGGTGAGGCGC
>QHVR01000115.1 GCA_003223595.1 Acidobacteriota bacterium | reverse complement strand
AGCTGCGTCGGGTTCGCGCCTAGAGCCTTGTCCCAATTTTTCGTATAGCTGAACCCGCCAATCGACATCATCACCCGCACGCCCCGGCTCTGGAAATAATTGATCACCGCCGTCGTCATGCCGATGGGAATGCCCTTCGTGGTGGTTGAGTCCGTCGTGAGGTTCATCAACTTCACCGGATCCACGAAGCTGAGCACTACCACATTCACCGACGGATGATACGTGCCGTCTAGGTTGCGATCGATCATCCAGCGATTGTTCGTATCGAACGTCGTCATGTTC
This sequence comes from Acidobacteriota bacterium, assembly GCA_003223595.1. Classification (GTDB taxonomy): domain Bacteria; phylum Acidobacteriota; class Terriglobia; order Terriglobales; family Acidobacteriaceae; genus Sulfotelmatobacter. The sequence continues at coordinate 535 of QHVR01000115.1, read as the reverse complement.
GGAACCGAAGCCCAACTGCAGGCATCCGAGTAGCAATGCCACGCGCCGTAGATCTGAATCGGCGTTTGCGCGTTCGCGCGAACCAAGCCCAGCAAGATCACCGCGGCAAAAACCAACCCACTGACAATTCGGTTCATAGATGTTCTCCCTTTCAGAGAAGAAACTGCGTAGTGTGCCCCTTCCTCGGATGCTTTTGGCGAGAGGATGGGTATTTCATTTCGCTTACAACAGGGTCCCAAAAAAACGAAGAAGCGCTAAGGCTGTAATCCCGAACGGAGCGGTCGCTCAGACGCGAACGACGCCCCGTCGAGAGCTGGCTGCGTGCGAATTGGTGACGCGCTATGGAGTTCCCGCCGGCGACCCAGCCATCTGCCACGAGAATGCCAAAAACGAGGACGCGGTCAGATCAATGGCAGGCTCGACCGTCGAGTACGACTGCACGAAATCTTTGTAGACGGCCTTGCCGTTGAACTGCGCGAACACGTCCACCCCGTTCGGCGGACAAGCCAGCATGCCCGAAAGAGTCCCCTTCGCT